>JAHEJC010000141.1 GCA_024639065.1 Lewinellaceae bacterium
GCGAGAGATCACTCAATTTTTATTGAGCATAATGAGGAAATGACATATGTAATCTTTGGCTTTTAGTTTACGGATAAAAGAACGAAAGTTAGTCTAATTATAACTACTGTGTTTATAAGGTGGCATTGTAAGGAGACCATCTTTTGTATTAAAAAAAAATTGGTATGGCAATTCATTGCTTGTTCAAATAGACTAATTTAAGCGTGGAAATGTCTTTCATTTTTTTCTTAGATAAAAAAACGAAACAAAAAAATCAAGGCTGTCCAATACCCGCCCGCTATTGCTGACACCCGCACCCACTGGACAGCCGGGGCCCACCCGCAATCTTTACTTATATCATGCTAACTTTATTCATCAAACCAATACTCAAATCTGAATAGGAACCTATTCTTCTAAGTGCTTACAACCATAATTATATCTTTGATTATCTGCGAGTTGCATAAATCTGTCATTGGCAACTGTCTGAAAAGACAGTGAAGCAATCCGTCTAAGCAGAATACGAACATAAATAAATACAACTAGTCTGGCCCTTCGAGTGCCTCAGGGACCAGTTTAGAAGACAGTGAAGCAATCCGTATAATCAGAAAATGAAAACATTCAAAAAGACTACTTTTCTCAAATATTTTAACGGATTGCTTCGCCGCCCTGCGGGTCGTCTCGCAATGACTACCAAGGTGTGAAAGTCCATCATTCCTTAATTATTCATTCTTTAATTATTCATTATTAATTCATTGCTATCTTTAACCGCTTATGCAGGAACTCTTAACCTTGGCTCCCCGCTATCAAGATTTAAGCACCTTCCAATGGATAGTGGCTATCATTGGAGCTACTGGTATCGGCATGGCTAAAGCAGGTATCAAAGGGAGCGGCATGTTCTTCATTACCCTGATCGCCATCGTATTCGGAGCAAAGGAGTCCACCGGACTGATCGTACCTTTACTCATTACAGCAGATATCTTCGCCGTTTTATATTATAAGCGGCATACCGACTGGAAGCTGCTCCTGCGATTCATACCCTGGATATTTGCAGGCGTATTATTGGGTGTCTGGCTGGGAAAAGATATGCCGGAAGCTATATTTAAACAAGTTATGGCTGTGATCATAATACTCAGTGTGATCATCATGTTTTATTGGGAGTACCGAAAGAATGAGCGAGTCCCATCGGAGTGGTGGTTTGCGGGTGGTATGGGCATAACCGCAGGATTTACCACCATGGTGGGCAATCTTGCTGGTGCTTTCACCAATATATTCTTTCTGGCCATGCGGGTGTCAAAAATCAAATTCATTGGCTCCCTGGCTATGCTTTACCTAATTATAAATTTATTTAAACTGCCTTTCCACATATGGTCATGGGAAACCATCAGTATTGAGTCACTTGCTTTTAACATCAGATTGATACCAGCTGTCCTGGTGGGTATCTGGATAGGGATTAAAGTAGTTAATTTGATTAATGAAAAAGCGTTCCGAAATATGATCCTTATTCTTACCGCTGTTGGGGCGGTATTGATATTGTTGAAGTAAACTATTTTCATTCCCTAGTATGCGTAAAGCCATCTCTACCCTGCTGGGTAAGCCATGTGTAAGTCGCTAGCCATTATCTGTTCAAGTTGACCCTTTACCTTTCACCCTTCACCTAGCTTATTCTTTCTTTCTAATTTCTTCCACCTGAAAACTTTCAAAACATCCCTCAATTTCTGCTGCAAATAAAGCGCCTTTCTCTACTTCGAAATTTTGTAATAAATTAATCTCCTGACCTGCACGAAAAATTACGGTTTCGGCATCTTCGACCGTAGCCGTACTATTTACACTATTGCTCGCTTTAAACAAATTAATGGCGGTCGGGAAAGAGATCATCGTATTGATTACCAATAAATTCTCTTGACAATTCATGGCTAAAGCGCATGCTACCTCACTTCCTTTCACAACCGAGAAGTCATCGGTTATGCCGCTAGGCTGACAAATGGTGTAATACTCGACCGTTAAAAATCCGTGTGTAGCATCCGGGGCAAAATCAATGGTGACATTGGGCTTGCCGTTATTGTTGATAATGGCTCCATTGCCACTGTAAGACCACTGATAGCTGGTTACGTTCGGATCAGGTACTACCGAATAGGGAGCTTGTAATAGGCCCGGGCAAATAGGTGACATCCCTACGATATCGGGTATAGTAAATATTTGAATATCCTCTACAAATATAATGGCATGACAGGTATCCGTGTTATCGTTGTTATCGGTTACCGTCAGCACAACCAGATTAGATCCCAAATCATCACAGTCAAACACCATCGTGTCTAACATCAATGATTTGATACCGCATGCATCATTCGATCCATTGTCCACCATTTCCGGTGTTATGGATGCATGACCACTTTTATCCAAATAAATAGTTAAGTCCTGACAGAGCGCCATCGGTGCCACGGTATCTTTCACCGTAACCACCGCGGAACAAGTAGCGCTATTATTATTGTTGTCGATAACGGTCAAGATGACAGAGTTGGGCCCAACATCAGCACAGGTAAAAGCGGTAACATCAAGCGAAAGACTAGCTATCCCACAAGCGTCATTGGATCCATTATCAATCGTATCGGCTGTAATCGAAGCGTTTCCTAAAGCATCCAAATGCAAGGTGATATCCTGACAGACGGGGACAGGCGATACGGTATCTACCACCATAATACTGGTGGTACAGGTCGCCGCCTTTGCATTGTTGTCAGTTACAGTGAGGATAACTGGGTTTAAACCGATATTCGCACAGGTGAAACTATTTGGTGTAACACTTAAAGAACCGATGCCGCAGGCATCAGTGGATCCGTTATCAATATCTGAACCTGAAATCAACAGCAGTCCGTTTTGATCTAAATAATAACTTTCTATGGGTTTGCATTTGGCCACAGGCGGAATATTATCAATGATCGTGACCTGTGCGGTACAGATACTCATTCTATCTTTAAAATCTTGCACGGTAAGAGTCACTGTTCTTAACCCGACGTCACTGCAAGAGAACGAATTGGGTGAAACAGTCATCGACTTAAATCCGCAAGGTGCGGTGGAACCGTTGTTAACATGATTTGGAATCACCGCAAGCATACCGTTTACATCCAGTGCCAAGGTCACATCCTTGCATTTGGCGATAGGTGGTTCATCTTGAATTTCTACAATAGTAGTACAGGATGCGCTATTATTGTTTTTGTCGGTTACCGTCAGAACAACTTGTTGCATTCCGGTATCCGCACACGTGAACGAATTTGGAATAACTGACATACTTGCTATTCCACAAGCGTCGGATGATCCATTATCGATTTCCTGCGCCGTGAGGGAAACCGTTCCACCCGTACTGATTACTTTTATTACATCTGATTTACATTGAACATTGGGCGGCGTTACGTCCCGAATAGTCACATTGGCCGTACAGGTTTTGAAAACACCTACGCCATTTGTGAAGGTCATTACCACCTGATTATTGCCAACATCTGAACAATCAAACGTGGATTTGCTCAAGCTATATGAGATCTGACCGCATGAAGGATCAGACGATCCATTATCCACCGCATTGGCTGCAATCGTAACATTGCCTGATGCATTCAGATCCACAGTTATAGCCTTACAAGCGATGACTGGATAGGCATAATTCACTTCTACCGCCCCGACATCAGCCATGGCCCCTTGCGGTCGTAGCTGCCCACGTTGATCAACACTTACAGAAGAATTAGTTGCAAAACTGATGGCCGGACTGCATACCATAGGTACCATGGTCCAAGTAGGTCCACCATTGGCTGCCAAAGGACCCAGGTTAGGATCCCTGGCCAGACAATTCGGATCGGCTGAGCAGCCACAGGAGCCATCTTCGATGACGTTTCGATTTTGCAGATTGATGGTGCCTGGTGTAAAACCATCCAAGGCACAGTCCTGTGCTCCATCTCTATCTAAATTGTTAGCAATAATCGAGTTTTTGACATTCATTATGCCGCTACCGCTTGCCCAAATACCGCCACCAGCATCTGGGAAACCACACTCATTGTTAGATATAGTTACAAAATTCAAATTAACGGTGCCTCCACCACAACCGATGGCACCACCCTTTTCATCTGCAAAGTTGTTTGTAAAGGTGCTATTAGTGATATTGGCCACCCCGCCGGAATTTGCAATGGCACCACCAGAGTTGACAGCGGTATCTCTTTCAAATGTAGATCCATCAATAGTTACTGTACCGCGGTTAAAGATAGCCCCACCATCTCCTCCGGCATCATTTTCATTGTCAATAAATGTTGAATTGAGTATATTCAACGTCGCCCCTAACTTATTGTATATGGCTCCTCCAGAACCACCGAATGAAGAGCCAGATCCGAGATCCGCATGATTATGTTGAAAGGTGACTTGTTCAATGTTTAGTGTGCCTTCATTGAAAATGGCGCCACCTCCAATATCACCATCCACGTGACCATTGATTAGGGCTAAATTGATAAATTTAACGGTCTTACCAGGAGCAATTCTGAAGTGGCGGTTTGGAAAAGATCCCTCAATAAATGATAACCCACTGACTCCAATAATCTGTAGGTCCTTATCGATCAAAATATTTGCTGCAGGATAAATGCCGGGTGATATTTGAATGACATCTCCAGCATTGGCAGCAGCCACCGCCGCAGCAAGGGTAGTATGATCACATCCGCTTGGGCAGACCGTAATGGTTGCGCTGAAAACCGTATTGGAAATAAATGAGCAAATCAGAATAAAGATCATTTTGTTTCCAAATAAAGTTACCTTTTTGCAAAGCATACTTGGATTTTTCGGGCATGGATTGTTTTGTTGTTGGACATGTGCAAAATTATCTTTAGGATTCGCTTGGTTTTGTTGGATTTTCATAATTGTTACATTACTCATTAGTCTATTCAATCAGTTTGAAATTTATAAAAAATTTACATAGGACGATTTTCAAAAAAAGTGGGCAAGTGAAAAAATAATCGGCTTATTCCTCTATCTGCCTTAACTCGAATATTACCTTTAATATAACATTGTTTTGAGATTATAATAGCCCTCATTTGCCGGAGCGCCTGATTTCCTTTTCGAGGGTATCTATTTTTGGATCGAGGGATCTAATTAATGCTTCAAAATAAATCTCGATCTTAAAAATAAACTGAAATCATTTGCGCTCCTTTCAAGGATGTTTCTGTGAACAAGCAGCCTAATTGAACAGGGTTTTTACGTCTAAAGTAAATTGGAAAATGTTCAATTCTAAAGGCTAAATGGTTCATGTTCAAGCTTATTTTCCCAGCTTATCTCTTCTTTGTTGACATCTTAAACGAAAGGGTTTTGCACAGAGCTATTGGGAAGTGGTTTGCTAAATTGAAAAAGACCGTACTCCTAATTCATCCAACCTTGCATTTCACTATTCATTATTTCCCAAGGACTACCCGTGGCCATTCTGAGCAAGAGATCTAGCCGTAAAAACCATTCAGGCCTTATTTAAAAAATCACACGATTCCCTCGCACACTAGTTGACGAACACGGCGTTGACGTAACCGTTTATCTTTTCAACTTTATGCTTACACCTGTCACCTCTTTCTCTCTATGTTCACTTTTCATCTATTATTCCTTCTTCCTAATTTCCTCTGCCTGAATATTATCAAAGCACCTTTCTATCTCTGCTATAAATAAAGCGCCTTTTTCAACTTCGAAATTCCGCAATAAATTGATTTCTTGCCCCGCCCGGAATAAAACGGTTTCGGCACCTTCGACCGTGGCCGCACTGTTTACACTATTATTGGCTTTAAACAAATTAATGGCGGTCGGGAAAGAGATCATCGTATTGATTACCAATAAATTCTCTTGACAATTCATGGCTAAAGCGCATGCTACCTCACTTCCTTTCACAACCGAGAAGTCATCGGTTATGCCGCTAGGCTGACAAATGGTGTAATACTCGACCGTTAAAAATCCGTGTGTAGCATCCGGGGCAAAATCAATGGTGACATTGGGCTTGCCGTTATTGTTGATAATGGCTCCATTGCCACTGTAAGACCACTGATAGCTGGTTACGTTCGGATCAGGTACTACCGAATAGGGAGCTTGTAATAGGCCTGGGCAAATAGGTGACATCCCTACGATATCGGGTATAGTAAATATTTGAATATCCTCTACAAATATAATGGCATGACAGGTATCCGTGTTATCGTTGTTATCGGTTACCGTGAGGACCACCGGGTTGGAACCGAGATCATCGCAGGTAAAAGTCATTTTGTCCAGTATGAAGGACTTAATGCCGCAGATGTCCGAAGATCCATTATCCACCATATCGCCGGTAACCAGTACCGAACCATTTTTTTCTAGATAAACCGTGATGTCTTTGCATACCGCTTCAGGAGGAATATTGTCTTCAACTGTAACGGTTGCGGTGCAGGTGCCTGCGTTATTATAAATATCTGTTACAACTAGAGTAACCGTATTATCTCCGACATCAGCACAGGTAAAGTTTTTTGGTGATACATCAATAGATGCTATGCCACAGGCGTCTGAAGAACCATTATCAATCTGATCAGCGATTATGGAAGCGTTTCCCGAACCATCCAACTGCACGGTGATATCGCGGCAAAGAGCCTGCGGAGGGACGTTATCTTGTACGAATACGGTAGTTGTACAAATATTTACGTTGTTGTTATTGTCAGTGACCGTAAGAATGACTTGATTGGGGCCTATATTATTACAAGTAAACGAACTGGGTGCTACTTCAAGAGAGGCGATGCCACAGGCATCAGTGGATCCATTGTCCACTAACTCTCCATCGATATAGGCCTCACCGTTGACATCCAGTTGGACGGTAATGTCCTTACACATGGCAACCGGCGCTATCAAATCTTGAACAGTTACGGTAGCACTGCATGTTTTTATATTATTATTATTATCAAATACAGTGAGGACAACGGAATTGGCACCGACATGGCCACAGCTAAAAGTATTGGGAGATACCGCCATAGAGGCAATACCACAGGCATCGCTCGATCCGTTGTTTATCTGTTCCGTGGTGATGGAAGCTTCGCCATTTACATCTAATTGAACAGTTATATCCTGGCAGACAGCTTGCGGGGCAACGGTATCTACTACAGTAACGGTAGCGGTACATGTCTTCACATTATTATTATTGTCGGTAACTGTCAAGGTTACCGTATTCCCTCCAACATGATTGCAGGTAAACGTATTGGGCGATACCGACAAAGAAGCTATACCACAAGCGTCACTCGATCCATTATTAATCTGATCCGGTGTAATTGAAGCACTACCATTCGCGTCCAGATGGATAGTAATATCCTGACATTCTGCGATAGGCAAAACCTTATCTTGAACGGTCACTGTGGCCGTACAAGTGCTGGCATTGTTATTAATATCCGTCACTGTTAGTGTTACAGTATTGCTACCGATATTATTACACGCAAACGTATTGGGCGATACCGATAAGGAAGCAATGCCACAGGCATCGTTGGATCCATTATTTATTTGGGTAGCAGTTATAGAAGCATTACCGGTCTCGTCCAATTGAACCGTAATGTCCTTACAAAGGGCAATTGGTGGTATTTGATCGACCACAGTCACGGTTGCTGTACAGGTTGCCGTCGTACTGGCATTATCACTGACTGTTAGCGTAACTATTTGATTTCCCACATCGTTACACCCAAACGTATTGGGCGTAAGCGAAATAGGGTAACAAATAGTTTGAGTATCATCGGTGACATCGCTTGGTGCCACCGAAGCATTTCCCGATTCATCTAATTGAACAGTGATGTCTTTACAGGCAGCAACAGGCGGTGAAACGACAACACTAGTTTCGCTTATGACTTGACTACATGAATTTGAAACACGTACTGAATAGATTCCCGAAACAGCGCCAGTTACTGTTGTATTAGGGCGATTGGGATTTGAAAACGAGCCGGCACCCATCCATTGATAGTTGAGTGGACCAGAATCCGGATCAGCGAAGGCCCCGACACTCAGCTCTAAGGACTGATTTGTACAAATCGGGCTGTTACTGATGACAGGGCTCGTAATTTTTACCGTATCGCAGGGAAATATTTCAATTTCATATATACCAAATCCGGTTGTGCCACAACCAATAGGATCTTCAGCAAATATGAAAAAAGGTACCGGTCCCGAGGGTAAGGTAGGAATGCCGGACAATGCAGACTGCCTTGAATTCCTTTGAAAACTAAGCCCTGGAACTCCTCCCAAAAAACTGAAGTCATATAAATTAAAAATACCGCTAGCGGTAAAGGTTTGACTAAACGGAACACCCACCCTACCCGTAAATGAAACCATTGCATCAAAAGGAGAAATGGGAAAAACAGTAATGTCAGGATTTAGATTTAAGGCAGCATAATCCGGGCATGGGACATCATTACAAGTATACAAATTTACATCAAGGTTGTACATCCTAGCAGTGCCAAAGGTCTGAGCAACTACAATGGTAAATTGTTCATTTGCCGGTACCACAAAACTAAATGAATATTTAGCAAAATTAGCATTGCTGAAAACAAACTTTTCCCCGGTACCCAAAATATTGGCCAGTGGATTGCCAGGTGAAAAGCCATTTGTATTATATGCTGTCATATCTACTGAATAAAAACCAGGCTGCGTGGGAATGATCATATCGACGTCAACACATTGATCTTTATCATCTGGATTATTAAAGGTATACGCTTGAAAAGGGTAGCTCGTATTTCGTAATGAAAGTATATATGCCGGTAAAGGATCAAAACAATTGGAATTTGGAGGTGATCCTGCGGATTGAGGCCCTGTTTGCACGGATATTTGACCTGTTTGATTACCAGCGCTGGAGGTGAATCCAACGCCCGTAGGAGGGGCGCTTCCCATATCTGCTTGAATCAGGGACTGTTTTCTACCCAGCTGTATCTCGAAAACAAAGTCCTGCTTGGGAATAGCACCATCATGCGAGACATTCAAGCCAAAATTAGCTTTAGTATCACAAGGAACATCTCCCGAAATGGCAAAAACAAAAGACACAAAAGAAAACTGTATCGACCCACCGGCAGGTATGGATCCGGGAAAAGCTTTTGTTCCATTAATAATGGTGATTCCATTGGAAGTACTTGTCAATTCACCTGATATATTACTAATGGATTGCATGGAATTGTTCTTTAACTCAAAGGTCACCTGGGCAAATTCTCCGGGTTCTGGTATACCATTATTATTATGGTGCGGAATATCATCCACAAAGAAATTGGTCATGGAAAGACCCTGAGATCGCATCGCAGCCAATGGCATGACAATCCCGTGTCCAGCATCCCGGTCGACGCCAGGTGTTTCAATATCGATTGCCGTATTTTTCATAACATCGACTAGTGCGCTGGATGTCAATCCAGGGGCTGCTTCTTTGATTAAGGCGGCGATAGCTGCAGCATGCGGCGCAGCAGCAGAAGTACCGAAGAAATAAAAATTACTTTGAACCTCAGCTCCAAAAAAAGAGGTCTGTGTTCCATCGGCAGCGGTAATGTCAGGCTTTTGCAATAAGGTTCCTCCATTGGTGGCAAATAAAACATTGCCAGGCGTAATCGCAGATCCATCAGGATTAAAAAATATCCGGCGAGGTCCATCGGAGCTGAACAATTCAACTTTATTCCCAGCATTAAAGGCATTGGGAAAAGGACCTGGGGTCGTTCCCTGAGGTACAATATTGGATGCCGGGGTGGCCGCAACTGAAATTGTACTAGCTGCTGCATTGTGGCCAAAGACCTGCCCAGGTGTAGCAATCGATAATCTCCCACGGTTAGTATTCAAGTGTAGTGCTCTGATTTCTTCCCCCGCATTTTTGAGGATATAGATCCGTTCTCCTGATTGTCGGTCACCAGCTATAAATTCAACTGGAAAATCATTTCCATCTTGTAAATTAGTAGATGTTCCCAGAATCATATCACCAGCACTGTTAGTAATAAACAAATCATAATCATTGCCCGAATTGCCCAACGCATCCGACCACTTCAAAATTATGAAAGCCTGGTCCTGATCTGCTGCAATCGTGTTAAAATTCGTTGCTCCGAAGGAGTGTAAATTACCACCGGGAAACATGGTCGAAGTACCGCCATCTGCAAAGTCACCCTCCCACACACCAGAGGTGCCGTCATTAAAATTACCTGAATTGCCTGCCGACGAAAAATACAAGGCTCCATCCGCAGTAACAATGTTCACAGCCTGAGCTACATTATCATCTTGAAATACTCCTTCCCCTAAATAGGAAACATCGTCCACAATAATATCACAACCTGCATTGCGCAAATCAATGATTTTCTGAGCAAAGTCTGCTTGACTGATAAAAGCCGTTGAAAAAAATAGCTGAGCACCTGGCGCTAAATCATGAATAAGTTGTAACATAGCACGGCCTTCGTCAGTATTACCTGCTTGATCGGCCAAAATGACCACTGGATCCGTATATCCATTTGGATTGCCGACTCCCGGAAGGTCTCCGCTTAATACATCCGCTTGCGCTCCGCCCTTCGCATTATAACTATCCGAGATCACTCCAATTTTAACCCCAGTACCATCCACATTAAATTCCGAGCGAACCATGTCTGCTCTATGCGTGACATCGCCTTCAGATGTCACACTTCCAAAGATAAGGTTTTGGTCTTCTTCATTTTCAAGCCCCAAGAATTTGGCAATCGAATTTTTAATCCTGTTGGCTCTTGTTCTAAAGTCAGGACGATTTAAGGTTGCACTAGATTTGGATTTAGCATACTTATTTCCAGATTTATTGATCCGAGTATTTATCAACGGTGGTAACCATGGATCGATGTGTCCAATAGCTTCCAATTCGGCAATCTGTTCTATTTTGGATAAAGGAATTTCCGCGGTGATACTATTATAATTCACGGAGGAGTGAATGATCTTACTTCCCATAAATATCAATCGATCCAAAAGTTCTGGAGTTACCGTCGCTTTTATATCCACTTTGATCATGCCCAGGTTATCTGCTTTGACACCTACTTTTAATGATGGAACGTTGCGAGCGATCGCTTTCCCTTCCTGTAGCTTATAGGCATATAAGATTTGTGAATTAATTTTTCTCTGGACCGGTGTCCTGGATTCCTTTTCCTGCATCAGCGAACGGATCTGTCGCATAGCCTCTGGTTTTATGTCCTGGGAAAGCAGAGATGGTACCACGAGTCCACTGAAAAATACAACCAGAAAAATAGGCTTACATAATTTATGCAGGAACAATAATATAGCACCTAAAAAGTAAGTAAACGGATCCTTTCTCATCTCGCTAATTTTTTGGTTCTGAGTTTGATTTGACAACACAATTTAATGTCGAAACAATAATCTTTTGATTTCCTCTAACAATCGACCTTCGTTAAGTAATTATAAACAATTATCCTATCAAAAATCAAGAAACCTTTCCGAAAGGGTAGTTTTTCTTTCCGAAGGCACAGTTTTTTTTATCAAAGGAATTTTTTTAACCAAAAAAAGTACCTTAAAAAGTGCTGCCCGGGATGATATTGGGAAGAAAATATCTACTTAAAGGCCTATCAATTCAATATTGAACAATGGAAACTCAAAATTACATAAGTCCACCCTTAAATCCGATGTAGAAGGATTCATCCGTTTTAAAAAGGCCAGAAGGCTGTGATTAGTAGTTTGCAGATAATTAAATTATTAAGTTCCTCAATAACAGTAATTTGTGTATAAGCCATCTTTGTCCAAATAACCAAATTCATTCAACCTTTCGGCATTCTCCATTACCTACAGCATTGCCCTAGTGATTGGCTGCGACGGATCCCATTGTAGTCCGATGGGAGGGGTTCTTGTAAAAAACGTAAAAGCTTTTCAGACTTTTGCAACCAAGCACTTTTTCTTTTGATAAAAAGAAGTCACTCATTTTAGATAATTCATTGATAATATTTACTTTTGCACGCATCATATTTTAAACTAGAAAAATAGGCCGTATTATTAACAGGAGGAATGGCAGAGCTGGTTTAATGCACCGGTCTTGAAAACCGGCGTAGGTGAGAGCCTACCGGGGGTTCGAATCCCTCTTCCTCCGCAAAGCATGATCAAGCCGCACATAGTGCGGCTTTTTTTTCGGAACAAATTCATGAGCTCGCTCAAATGAATTTGTGAAGTAAATAAAACAAGCCGATAGGCTTGATCCTGCATATGCAGGATCCTCCCTTTCAGGGATCGGCGAAGCCAATCCCTCTTCCTCCGCAGAAGCAGGATCAAGCCGCACATAGTGCGGCTTTTTTTATGAAGCAAACCCATGGAACTTGCTCCAATGGATTTGAGGAAATAAAAATGGCCCTAAGGGTTCATCTGAACCAGGTTGAAGGATTCCTCCCCTTTTGGGATGGATGAAGCCAATCCTTCTTCCTCCGCAGCGCATGGAAAGATTCTTCAAAATAAAAAAAGGCCTCGGCCCAAAGTTATTTGAAAGTTGAGTTCTTTTCCTTTTATAAGCGAAAGCGAATGATGCTTTCATTTTTGACTGGCCAAAAATTCAAGGAATCGATACAATGGATTCTCATCCTGCTAAATGGATTTGAAGTTTATCATCCCCAATTAACCGAAGGTGGCCAGATGAACTATTCGCATTCCGCATACTGTTTGGCGGATCCCAGGTTCCGGTAAAAAAGTAATGTATACAATCGCTGATCTAACTCACGAATGGAATATTTTGCGTCAAAATTTGAGATATAGGACATAAACAGGGGTTGCCGATATACTCCCTGATACGGACAAGTCGGTAATTGGATCCACAATATGAGCATCAAAATTTACCCTTAATCCCATTAAAATAATTTGTTTATCCATTCGATCCTATTGCTGCTCACCCCAATTATTGAATCGAAATGCAATTAAGATCCCGACTATAAGAAGTGCCCTTGCCCAAGACTTACATCACATATAGCCTCTTGTGCTGCCAGAGATTTACGGATATAACGAAATAGTCCAGTCACAATCCTTCAGATTTTAACAAAATACTATGCGACAATTCTTATTCTTTTTGTTTGAGTACTTTAACTTTCTCCCCGGACCTTGTATTTAACCTATGCCACAACGCCGTCATGTTCAAGCAATCCTCAATCAATGCTTGAAAAGTTGCTCCCAATTGAATTTCAAAGGATGGCTCCAGCAAAATGGACTGCCCAGCAACATATTTGATATCTAAAGGAGAAACAATATTCACTGTTGACTCTAAAGTCGAAACAGCCTTGTAATCTCCATTCATGGTTGGATCCATCATTAACACCAGAGGAACATCACTGTACCCGATACAAACATCTTCGAAATCGCATACCCCGTCATTATCGATATCCGGGCAAGTGGCTTCAATCAGGATAGTATAATCTTCTACTTCCCCCGCATAAGACCCGCAGGGGTTGGGATCGGTTCCGTAATTGAATCGAATCCGAAGCGTAGTTTTACCCAGGGGCGTATTAGGGTCTATATTTACGGTGCCTGTGCTCAGGGTATTTGCACCTTGTGTCGGATTAGACATGTTAATGCGTTCATCTACCGTAAAGGCCCCATTCTGATCATAATCGATCCAGGCATATACTCTATCATCTGCAAAGGTATTATTCAGGTTGACCTTCAATTCAAAAGAAGAATTGTGGTACAGTGTGGTTTGAATATTTGTAAAATTGCTGTATCCATCGCCCCCGGAAGCGTTATCGATGTTGTTCAGGCGGACCCGGGTAATGTGATCATTGCCTGGATTTCCACTCCCGGCACAATAAGTCAGATTCACCGTATAATCTTCTACTTCTCCGAAGTAACTACCGCAGGGGTCAGCGATATTGCTACCGGAATAGATATTCCGCACCCGCATCACCGTCTCGCCCATGATCGCATCGGCCGGCACACTTACCATACCCTGTACCTCGGTATTGAACTGTAAAGGGACGATTTGAGACATAATGGTTTGTTCCGAGCTTTCAAACGCCCCATTCTTATTGTAGTCGATCCATACATACACGCTGTCGATATCAAACGCATATTGTAATTGGACCTCTATTGGGTAGGAAGCGCCCCGCGTCAAATCAGTAGATAAGTGCTTAAAATCACTATACCCGTTTTTACCGGAAAAATTGTCAATGGTATTGAAGGTCACTCTATTGATGTAATCCCCTCCCGTTCCCGTGGTACCGGCAGCAGCGCAGTAGGTGATATTAATCGTATAATCTTCCACTTCGCCGGCGAAGCCATTACCACAAGCTTGTGGATTATCGGGGTCATCGTATTGAGATCGCACCCGCATGACCGTTTTGCCGGGCAAGGCGCCGGTCGGCACTGCGATGGTGCCATTACTTACACTATTCCAACCAACTGCGGGCTTTGACATAACGATCCGTTCGGACTCCTCGAATAAGCCATTCTGAT
>JAHEJC010000530.1 GCA_024639065.1 Lewinellaceae bacterium
TGATATAATTTTAGACAATAACCAGCGTTCATTAGGCCATTGCTGAGCGATATAATGAAGGTATAAATCAGTTGAGTATACATGATTATTATTTAAATGTATACTGTATGGCAGCCACTCTGTCTGATCATTTTGACCAAATTGATAACCATGCCATATATAAACCACGACCATTAATATGCCTAAATAAAACCATCTGGTATTTTTTTTGCTACTAATTAATAAATCCATGCTTTGTAAATATAGATGAAGGTAATTTAAAGTCCTAACTATGGACGAGGGACCATTACGGAATAAACACAAAGAGTTACTGGTACGCATAGGTATACCCGCTACTCTTTTCTTTATTAATCTTATCATGCTGATAAGGTCGGTACCTTTATTTTGGGATTCTGTTCAATTTGGTTCACTCCATGCAGAATATTTTCTTCGAACGGATTTTCAGACTCTTTTGCTGTCCAATCAGATTGATAGTGGAAATCCACCTTTTTTCGGATTATATATTGCCTGGATGTGGTCTTTCTTTGGGAAATCCCTGGTGACTAGTCATCTGGCAATGCTGCCTTTCCTATTCATAATTATCGGTGCAACTTTAAGATTAACTGCTTTCTTCGTAAAAGGAAGAATCAGTATTTGGTTTGCTGCAATTATTCTATTAGATACTACCTTGTTGGCTCAAGCTACTTTAGTAAGTCCGGACGTTTTGCTGGTTGCTTTTTTTCTGGTGACTTTGGTAGGGATTTTTGAGCAAAAAACGATTGGCAAACTTATTGGAGCATTTGGACTAGCACTAATAAGTTCCAGAAGTCAGATGATTTTACTGGCGCTGTTGATATTTAATATAATTCAAGAATGGCAGCTGCATAAAAATAGATCGGTTCAAAATATATTTGAGTCGTTGGCTGGCTTTTTACCTGGTATTTTTGTGGTACTTTTTTACAGTTTGTATCACTATATACAAAAAGGATGGATTGGCTACCACGCAGATTCACCCTGGGCGCCAAGCTTTGAATTGGTCAATGCAGCGGGATTCATAAAAAATATATTTGTCTTCGGTTGGCGCCTTTTGGATCTTGGACATCTTTTTACAATTATTCCTGCTGTCATAACTTGGGTGCATTATAAACGATCTCCCCTAAAGCATATCTTATTGGATTACTTATTTGTTCTATTGGGGATTCTACTTGTAATCTCATTGCCTCAATTGTTTTATCAAGGGCTACTAGCTCATCGGTATTTTTTACCAATCTATTTAGTCAATGGAATGATTGCAATTATTGGTGTTCAAACTTTTTTAAGTATAAAGCAAGCTCAAAATTCTATGGTCTGTATGATCTTAGTAATGGGAATGATGTCCGGACATCTTTGGAATTATCCACGAACAATATCTCAAGGGTGGGATGCAAAACTTACCTATTTACCTTACGATAACTTAGTAACCAAGGCTAAATCTTACATTGATTTTTTAAATATTAATTATAACGAAGTGGGCACGGCATTCCCCAGTTTGCATTCTGAATATTTTACTCATTTAAATAATAATACCAGAAAGTTTAAAGCTAAAGATCTAGGTGAAGATCTCTATATTTTGTATTCTAATGTTATGAACGATTACACCGACCTGGAAATCGAACAATTATTCACTAACTGGGAAATTCTGATGGCCTGGAAGGAGAATGATGTTGAAGTAATCCTTTTTAAGCGGAAATAAAACTAAGTATGCGGAAACGATCAATGGTTGAGCTGAGTCGTGTCACCCTTGAACAATATAAAAGTTCGGATAAGATTCCAGTAATTATTGTATTGGATAGTGTTCGGTCTGGTTTAAATGTAGGATCTGTTTTTAGGACTGCGGATGCATTTAAAGTTGAAGAAATCATATTATGCGGAATCAGCCAGCAACCGCCTCATCGCGAAATTCTTAAAACGGCAATAGGAGCGACTCAATCAGTGCAATGGAGGTATTTTGAAGAATCTACTCTTGCTGTCAATAACCTTAAAAAGGATGGCTACTATATCGTCCTCGTTGAACAGATAGATAAGAGTATTCCTTTACAAGATTGGACGCTTGATATCCATGATAAAATTGCTTTGGTATTTGGAAATGAAGTGAATGGTGTGGGAGACCCCTTGTTGCCTCTTGCCGATTACGCATTAGAAATTCCTCAGTTTGGGACCAAGCATTCTTTGAATATAGCAGTTAGTGTAGGTGTTGTACTCTGGGAATATCTGCGGAAAATTGTTTTTTAAACCTTACTCAAACTAAGATTTTACATCTTGCTCGATTACCTCTACACCCAAGTGCATTGATAATATGGCCAGGTCAAAATTACCTTATAGAAAAGCTTGTTAAGATAAAGTAATGTAGTCTGTATACTTAATTATTATACTTTCGAATTGTTGATAATAATTGTTCCGGAGTAAGATTTTTATCAACATGGTCTTGCACAATATTGATCATTTCATCGGTCATTGCACTTCTGAATCCCAATCTAAAAGCAAATTCACGAACTAAATTGATCTCTTCTTCGCTGATATTATGATCTGTCTTCATTAGAAAAAGCAGGTAGTATAATATAGTCATCCTATCTTGTTCATTTTTTGGAGGATCGAGTTCAAAAGAATCCCAATTTAATATGATCGCACCGATTTCTTCTTTATCCACACCAATTACCTCACCGACTTTCAAGATATAACTCAACTCTTCATCACCTACTTGTTTGTCTGCGCCGGATAAGCGATATAGCAATGCTATGATCGATTGCCGTAATTTAATTTTATTTTCTTCTCCCATATTGATTATTAACTATTAGGTTCTAAAAATATTTCCCCTATAGAATAAGTAACCGCATTTCCTTGCAGAAAAGTTCGATCATCTTTTAAATCACAAATAATGTGCCCACCTCTGGCAGATGCCTGAAAAGCAGTGAATTTTTGTTTTTTTAACTTTTCTACCCAATAGGGTGCTAGGGTAGTATGGGCCGAACCAGTAACTGGATCTTCATCAATACCATAGGCAGGATAAAAACATCTGGACACAATATCGGTTGTTTTTCCTGGGGCAGTTACAATTACTCCACGCCCCCCTAATGTTTTAATTTTTTCGAAGTCAGGCCTTAATCTAACCACCTCTAAATAACTATTTAAAACCACCAAAATGTCCTCTTTGCCATTAAAAGCTTCCTGGACAGTCATCCCTAATGCAACTTCCAAGCCTTTTGTTTTATTGAGTGGTGTTAATCGATCGGTGGGGAGATTCATCAAATAACCATTTTCCAATTTGTTGACTTGAAGCTGGCCACTTCGTGATGAAAACGAAACTTGGTTCTTATCTAATCTGCAATGATGGAATAAATAATGAGCAGTAGCTAGGGTAGCATGCCCACATAAATCCACCTCGTTATTGGGTGTGAACCAGCGGATGGCATAATCGTTTTGATCGGGAATTATAAATGCCGTTTCCGACAAATTGTTCTCTTCAGCAATTTGTTGCATTACTTTATCATCAAGCCATTCATCCAACGGAACCACAGCTGCAGGATTACCGCCAAAGATATGATCGGTAAACGCATCAATTTGAACCATGGATACTTTATTCATTAAATTGTTTTAGTCCGAAATTAAATAAATCTTTTCTCCCGTAATGGCCAGCAACATCCATGGTTAAGCTCTCTGAGAAGATCGCTGATTTATCCGGAATTTCAATATAGATGATTTCATCCTTATCAAATTGTGGTTCTAATAAAAAAGTTCCATCAGGTCCAATTACACAACTGCCTCCATTCAATAACCTGGTTTCATCATTGGCGGAATTTAATACAATGTCGGAAGGAGTCATT
>JAHEJC010000142.1 GCA_024639065.1 Lewinellaceae bacterium
ATAAGATCCAAATATCCAGATTTACAATTGATTGCTGGTAATGTTGGCACTGCTGAAGGGGCTGCGGCACTAGTGGAAGCAGGAGTTAATGGTATTAAAGTGGGAATAGGTCCTGGCAGTATATGTACTACCCGGGTTGTAACTGGAGTAGGTGTTCCTCAACTAACCGCAGTGATGTCCGCTAAGGAAGGCGTGGGCAATTCTGGTATTCCATTGATTGCTGACGGAGGTATCCGTTATACCGGGGATATTGCCAAAGCTATTGCTGCAGGGGCCAATACCGTTATGGCAGGATCCTTATTTGCCGGAGTGGAAGAGGCTCCTGGTGAAACCATAATTTATGAAGGAAGAAAATTTAAGATATATCGAGGTATGGGATCATTAGGTGCTATGCAATTAGGATCTAAAGATCGATACTTTCAGGACGTGGAGGATGATATTAAAAAACTTGTGCCTGAGGGGATTGAAGGCCGGGTTCCGTATAAAGGAAACTTATCGGAAGTCATGGTTCAATATACTGGAGGTTTAAAAGCCAGTATGGGATATTGTGGTGCATCAAAGGTCACGGATTTGCAAAAAGCGAAATTAGTCAAAATCACCTCGGCTGGGATTTTCGAAAGTCACCCACATAACATCACTATTACCAAAGAAGCCCCGAATTATTCCAGGAAATAATCCTTAGGTTTCATTATGAATATTGTTTCAGCAATGCATATACCAGATGTTATGAAATATCCTAAGCTTTTACCGCATTATTATCAGAATAGTGATGTAGTATTTCTGGCTAAGAATTTACTTGGAAAAGTATTGGTCACCCAGTTTGATGGAGCTTTATCTAGTGGAGAAATTGTAGAAACAGAAGCTTATAAAGCCCCAGAAGATAAGGCTTCACACGCTTTTGGAAATCGACGAACTAAACGTACGGAGATTATGTTTTCGTGCGGTGGATTTGCTTATGTGTATTTATGTTACGGCATACATCATTTGTTTAATGTGGTCACCGGACTCAAAGACCAGGCGCATGCGGTTCTCATCAGAGCACTTCGTCCAATAGAAAGTATTGATTTAATGCAATCCAGACGTTCCCAACAGAATGAAAAAAAACTTTGTGCAGGACCAGGTACATTAAGCCAAGCCATGGGAATTTTTACAGCTCATTCCGGGTTATCATTAACGAATCCAGCTTCACCTATTTGGATTGAAGATAGAGGGATCGAGATTAGCCAAGACGATATATTGTCGAGTCCCCGAATCGGTGTGGATTATGCTGAAGATTGTGCCAACTGGCCCTGGAGGTTTCGTATCAAACATAGTCCATATACTAGTAAAGCAAAATAAATTTATGTTTAAAGGTTTCAATAAATTCATTCTTGGGAGAATCAATTGTCTTGGGATTGTAATGATATCACTGACTTGTGGATTGAGTGCCCAATCCCAACTGGTTGGAGACAACTATATCTACCAGCCAAATATAAAATCCGTCAAATTTCATCTTAGTGGTTTACCACTTACACAACCAATACTAGGCCTTAATACGTCTAGTCGGCTACAGTTATGGTTTGATGATCTGGATGCAGATACCAAAAACTATATTTATAGCGTCGAGCATTGCAATGCAGATTGGAGTACATCGGATCTGGATGTATCGGAGTATTTAGTAGGATTCAACACAGAAAAGATCAGGACTTTGGATTTTTCGTCAATCACCCGAAAACAATTTACAAATTATCGATTATCATTTCCTAACAATGATATGCAAGTTACCAAATCCGGTAATTACTTACTACACGTGATAGATGATGACTCTGGTGGACCGGTATTAACAAGGCGATTTATGGTGGTCGATAATCAAATCGGGATTATTACTTCTTTTAAAAATCCTATCAATGCTGGAAAAGTAAAAAGTCATCAACGCATTGATTTAAGAGTTAATTATGAAGATGCCGACCTATCCAATCCTATGGAAAATGTAAAAGTAACTATTTACCAAAATGGAAATTGGAATCAATCGCTTCAAGGTATCAAACCACTGTTTGATGCAAACAATGAACTTCAGTTCAGTCCACAAGATCAAATTATATTTCCCGCTGGAAAAGAATTTAGATACGTAGATACCCGCAGTATCCGTTATCGATCAGAACGAGTAGAAGCCATCGAAGAATATAGAGATGGCTATGTTATTTTCGTAGAAAAGGATAAAAATCGGAAATATCGAAATTTTTTCGCTGACCAAGATTTTAATGGTCAATTTATTATTGGGACGAATGATCGGGATAACCAACAATTAAATGCAGATTATATTTGGACTAATTTTGTACTGGAAGCAGAAGCTCCCTTAGCTGATGGATCAGAAGTATACATTATTGGTGGTTTTTCAGATTTTCAATGCAAAGAAGAAAATAGGCTTTCTTATAATCCGGAAGAAGCCGGTTATTCAGGTGAAATTTTATTGAAACAAGGCGTATACAATTATTGGTATGTTGCCAAAGATGACGGAGTTTTAGACTTTGAACGGTTTGAAGGTAATTATTATGAAACGGAAAATGAATATACGGTGCTGGTCTATTTTCGAAAATTAAGTGATCGGTATGATCAATTAGTGGGCGCTCGAACCATCCAGTCCTATACAAGGTAATTGGTTAATTGCTGTTCTAATTTCCTCTACTCAATGCTATCTCACTGTTTATCTGAAAAAGGTATCAATTTATATAAATAATCATATTATCAACACTTGATTCCTTATCATTGATAAAAATCTGGATCTATGAATCGAATACTGCTGGTAGTTTCAATAATTCTTATCTATGCTGGTATTGGTATCGGGCAAAATACCTGGGGATTAGAGCGCTGTGTCGATTACGCTTTAGAGAATAATATCCAAATTAAACAATCTAAACTTTCTGAAACGCAAGCCTCCTTATCACATAATCAGTCCAAAAGAAATCAGTTACCAAATTTAACGGGTTCTACAGGATTTCAATTAAGCTGGGGACGAAATATTGACCCAATTACCAACGTGTTTCGATCTCAAACCCTGGGTTTTAATAGTCATTCCATTAGCACTGGAATGATGCTTTATAATGGAGGTAATCTGAAAAACACAATCACTCGTGATAACCTCTCTTATCAAGAATCTCAAATTAGAACCAGGCAACTAATCAATGATATCTCGCTGAATGTAGTTACCGCTTATATGAATGCAGTATTTGAACAAGAGCGAGCGGTCAATGCTGCGAGTCAATTGGAGATTACCAGAAGACAGCTGGATCGAGTAGAAAAACTTATTACTGCCGGGTCATTACCTGAATCAGATCGTTACGATTTCCAATCGCAGTTAGCCAGAGATCAGCAACTTCTGATTATCGCAGAAAATAATATTGTTACCACCTTATTAATCTTAAAACAATTGTTACAATTACCACCGGAAATGGAAATGCTTTTAGAAAGACCAGATATCGAAGTACCAGATGTCGATCCGGATGTTTATACATTTGACGATGTTTACGGCTCTGCATTAAATACCCAACCCAGCATAAAGGCAGATGAAATATCCCAACAGATTTCCGAATTAGACATAACTTTAGCCAGAGCCCAATTTTACCCTACCGTAACCTTTGGTGGTTCATTGTCTACTACATTTGCGACCATTGCAAAACAAATTGATGGATTTCAGACGGTGCTGGTACCTCAGCAAGGTGTGTTCATCAATGGAGAGCCAGCTACTTTTGAGGTTCAATCTGAATTTCCTACAGGTACATCAAAAATTCCATATTTCAACCAATTAGATCAGAATCTGGGTTTGGGATTTGGTATTCAATTAGGTGTTCCAATTTACAATCGAGGACAGACCAAAACCAATGTAGAATTTGCGAAATTGAATGCTGAGAATCAGCGATTAATGAACACTCAAAATAAAGAAACTCTGAAATCAAATGTACTTAGTGCAGTAACTGGTGCCCAGGCGGGGAAGCGGGAATATGAGGCTGCTGAAGCTACGAAAAATGCGTTGGAAATAGCGTTTAAAAATACAGAACGAAAATTTGAAGTCGGTGCAGCGAATACTTATGAGCTGACCGAAGCTAAAAATAGATTCGACGTTTCGATCAATGATTTATTGATTGCTAAGTATGACTATATTTTTAGATTGAAAGTGATTGATTATTATTTGGGAAATCCAATAAAATTGAACTAATAAATGAGTAAACCTAAGAAAAATCAACGACGCTATTTAATTTTTTCATTAGTAGCATTGGTTGTCTTGCTTATTGCAGCAGCGGTAATTCAACAAAAAAGAAAACCTTCCGGTGAACAAGTGGAGACTGCCAAAATTGAGATTAGAGAAATCAAAGAGATGGTCTCTGCCAGTGGAAAAGTATTCCCGGAGAAGGAGGTCAAAATAAGTTCAGATGTGTCTGGTGAGATCGTTGAACTATTGGTAGAAGAAGGGGACTCAGTACAGGCCGGCCAATTACTTGCAAAAATTGATCCGGATGCATATGTATCTGCTGTTGAAAGAGGTGAAGCGACTGTAAATAATTCAAAGGCTCAATTGGCGATTTCCAGATCTCAGGAAGAAAGCAATCGAGCCCAGTACGAACAAATTGTTGCACAGCTTAAGAACACCCGAAAGATTCATGAACGCAATGATCAGTTAAAACAACAAGGTATTATTTCGGATGCTGATTTTGAAGCGTCGCTTTCTAATCTCGAAATTCAAGAAGCAAATTTGAAAGCCTCTATGGCTACCATACGCTCTGCAGAACAAAGCTCAAAAGCAGCTGAATTTTCCGTTAAAAGCGCTGCAGCAACTTTAAAAGAAATGAAGACCAGTTTGTCCAGAACTTCTATTTATTCTCCATCTGCTGGCATTGTATCAAAACTCAATGTAGAGCAAGGAGAACGTGTGGTAGGAACCATACAAATGGCTGGTACGGAAATGATGCGCGTTGCCAATTTGAATAATATGGAAGTTCAGGTAGAAGTCAGTGAAAATGATATCCTGAAGGTAAATCTTGGAGATAAGGTGGAAATTGAAGTTGATGCTTATCTAGATAAAATATTTATGGGAACTGTTACTGAGATTGCCAACTCCGCGGTTGAAGAAGGAGGCATTCAATCGTTAACCAGTGAAAGGGTGACAAATTTTGTAGTGAAAATTCGAATTGATCCAGCTTCTTACAAAGATGTTTTGAAGGACTCCGAAGGGTATGCTTTTAGACCAGGTATGTCCGCTTCGGTGAACATTAATACCCAGACTCAAGAAAATGTTCTAACTGTTCCGATACAGGCGGTGACTACCAGAGATCCGAATGAAGATAAAAAAGATAAGGATAAAGATAAACCTGCTGATGGAGAAGATGAAAAAGAAAAAGATCTTGATGACCTGATTGAGGTTGTATTTGTTCTTAGCGCGGATACAGTAAAAATGATTGAAGTTGAAACTGGGATTCAGGACGATGAATACATCCATGTCATTGAGGGTTTGTCAGAAGGAGAAGAAGTAGTCACGGGTCCATATCGGGTGATCAGCAAAAAATTGAAAGCAGGTATGAAGGTTCGAAAAAAAGAAGAAGAGAAAGACAAAAATAAATCTGAAGATACCTAAGCCTTACCAATAGCTAAATTTTATTTTGAGAAAAGAGGCGTTGATCATTTTTGTTAAAAATCCTATTTTAGGCAGGGCCAAGACTCGAATTGCTCAGCACGTAGGAGATCAAAAAGCCTTGATAATCTATCAGAAGCTTTTACAAAAGACTATGCAGATTTCTTCATCGTGGAATGGGGATAAATATATATACTATGACCAGTTTATCGATAGAAATGATCTGTGGTCCAATCAAGACTATTCTAAAAAAAAGCAAATTGACGGGGACTTAGGTCAAAAAATGAATGCTGCATTCCATGAACTATTACCACTATATAGCAAAGTAGCCATCATCGGGAGCGATTGTTATCAACTGACTAATGAAATCATTACTCAAGCTTTCGAGTTGCTGGACATCTCTGATTTGGTATTGGGGCCTTCACTAGATGGAGGTTATTATTTACTCGGTATGAAATCAAGTCATGAACAATTGTTTGTAGATATCCCCTGGAGTTCAAATCAAGTGACCACAAAGACCCTCAATAAAATTAATGATTTAGGCTTATCGCATAGCCTTTTGACACCTCTTAAGGATATTGATTATTACGAAGATTGGATTGATCAGACCCAAGATTTTCTAGATGATCAATCAGGATAAATTATCTTTAAGTCAAATGGATTGAACGCATGAAAGAATATTTAACAGTCGCCTTATTTCAACAGGATATTATCTGGGAAAATCCAGCAGCTAACCGGGATTTGTTATCATCTTCTTTAATGAATATACCCGCATCCGCAGACTTAATTATTTTTCCGGAAATGTTTACGACCGGATTTACCATGAATGCTACTGAAGTGGCAGAAGATATGAATGGTCCTACTGTGAACTGGATGTTTAAAGAAAGTCAGCTAAGGAAGGCAGTGATTTCTGGTAGTATAATTATCGAGGAAGCCGGAAATTATTTCAATAGATTATTATGGGTAACTCCACACGGTCAAATAATGTATTATGATAAGAAACATCTTTTTACTTTGGCAAAAGAAGATTTTACTTTTACTGCAGGTGAAAGGCGAGAGATTTTTGAATTAAATGGTTGGAGGGTGTGCCCATTAATTTGTTATGATCTTAGGTTTCCTGAATTATCTAGAAACCGATTGGACTATGATCTGTTGATTTATGTGGCCAATTTTCCAGCCAAACGTGCTTATCCCTGGAAGCAGCTTTTAGTAGCGCGGGCAATTGAGAATCAAGCCTATACCATTGGAGCAAACCGTATCGGCCAAGACGGTATGAAAATTGCCTATTCAGGAAATAGCATGATCATAGATTTCCAAGGTGAGATTCTTCAAGAAACCCAGCAAAAGAACCAATGGATAAGTCACACGATAAATAAAAATTCTTTGCATGCCTTTAGGAGGGCTTATCCATTTTTAAAAGATCAGGAAATGTAGTATTACAAGTATTTTAGACAATCTACGTATTTTAGTAACATTATATTAAATCAAGCCGGTAATATTTTCAATCATTCCAAAAAAATGTATCTTTGCAATCCTTTTTTAAATAATGAATGAAATTTCAAAATGGAAGTTATATCAATACAATCGCAGCCAAAGACTCAAGCGGGAAAGAAAATCGCTAGACAGATCCGTAGAGATGGCTTGATTCCTTGTGTTTTATATGGAATTGAGGAAAATTTACACTTTTCAATCAAACCTTCAGAGGTTAAACCTCTAATCTATACACCTGATTTCAAAGTTGCTCAAATTAATATTGATGGAAAGGAGTATCGATGTTTTGTTAAAGACATTCAGCTTAATCCAGTGACCGATGAAATTAATCACATTGACTTTTTTATTCTTACTGAAGGTAAAAAAGTTAAAATAGAAGTTCCAGTCCATTTTCACGGGATATCACCGGGTGTAAAAGGGGGAGGAACTCTTGTGCAGAAAATTCGGAAGCTTAGGGTTTCTGTTCTTCCGGAAAATATGATCACGGAAGTCAATTTAGATATATCGGACGTAGAACTTGGCGATACAATTCGAGTTAGGGATATCCCTCCCATGGAGGGAATTGAAATTTTATACGATCCCGGTGTTCCAGTTGCATCCGTTGCCGTTCCGAGGGCATTAAAAAGTGCTCAAGCCGAAGAGGAAGAAGCAGCAGCAGCAGCAGCGGCAGCAGCTGAAGGAGAGGAAGGAGAAGGAGAAGGAGAAGGAGGCGAGACTACTGCTTCCACAGAATCGGAAACATAAATTAGAAGGCGGAGTAGCTATTCCTTGGAATAGTTGATTCAAATAAATAAGAGATTCAATGTAAAGATTGAATCTCTTTTTTTATTTACGCAAAGATGAATTTAATTAATAAGGCAATGTTTTAGATAATATAAATCATGTCGAATGGTTATGTTTTTCGGATAAGAGCTACCCAATCATTTTTTGGATCATCATCAGGCGTATTAAAGACTTGGTTGATTCCTCCTTTGATTTCTGTGATTGAGCCATTCGTTAAATTACCACCTGATCGAGGATTGTACCATTGAAGTGAATAGGTGCCCGAAGTAGTGGTTAGATCAATTTCACAAGATCCTCCGTGAGGCAAGTAAATGGCGTATGTATCACCTTCTTTTGAAAAGCAGTATGCCATCGAACCATCAAACTGAATAACTCCATTGCTAGGTTCCATTTCATGGAAAGGTAAATAATTGTGGAAAAAATCCAAGGCATGTCGGGTAAAATCCCAAACACGGGCTCTCGATCTCCAGTCTTCGCATTGTAAGTCATTATTGTGATTCCTATATCCAAAATACCATTCAATCCCTGCACCGCCTGCCATGAGGTTACCCCATAAGGCCACATGCCGCAATGTATCCTGGTTGTTATCTATTCGATCATCTGGGTCCGTGCCTCTCCAGGCCGGACCTACTTCGTCGATGTTCATGATCCAGGGTTTTCCAGCCTGCGCTGATTTTTCTCTCCAGATTCTGGTTACTTCATTTGTCTTTTTAGGATTACCATTTTGTATAGACATACCATCTAAATAGGAAAAACCAAGTAACGGCTCATATAACTCGAGTTTAGATTCATCATCGTGATGCGAATGGATCACCACCAGATTTTGGTATGGATCTGTGGTCTTAATATATTGCACCATTGCTTTTTGTTGTTCAGTGGATTGACCACTCGGTGAAAAATGAATAGGTCCATTTTCTTCACCCATATTCCAGGTGACCCCCAAGTGGTGAGCAAATCGAGCTATAAGCTCCCGGTAGTATAATTTTCGTTCATAGGTAGTATTTCCACGATCCAGTAAAGTTTCATTTTCTGTTTCCTGGGTGACAACATGAAGGTTTAATCCCAATTTATCCATATGGTCAAACACAATCTCCCATTGATCTAATTTGCTGCAATCATATCTCAATCGCTCATCATATCCGGTATAGGGCCAAACATCTTTACCGTCACCACCAATGTTCATGGTAAGGAAATAAACCGAATTCATTCCTTTTGAGGCCAGGTAATTTAAAGCACCGATTATATTTTTTCCTTTTCCGTTTTGCCAGGTTGGATCACCTGGTTCCCAATCTTGCTGATGAGGTGTATATTTGTGTAAAGCAGCAGCGGTCGCTTCACCTGATCGATCTTCAGGTATTTCACCCCGATAAGTACCATCAAATTCATCAAAAGCAAGAAAATTCTCAGGACTGTCCGCACCACCTTTTAAAAAATAAACCTCTTTGTCTGCATATTTTAGATAATGTCCATTCGATACGATCAGTCGTCCCTGGTTATTTGGAGAAGCGGAAACCTGAATAGAACCTTCTGATCCATCAAAACTAATCCCTTCCCCCGCAGCTAGATCATCCGAAATAGCAATATCTTTTCCCTTTCTGAACGAAACGGAATATTTCCACAATCCTTCTTTATGAGGTCTGAAGCGTACTTGCCAGCTATTACCTGCTTCACTGCTGGTTTCAGCTGCATACCCATCCGCTGCATAAAATCCTGGAATAACGATGCTATCATTTCCATTCATAAAAGTAACCAGGAGTCTATAGTTAAGAAAAGGATTGTCTTCGGCAGTTTCACTGGTGGCAGGTCCTTCGAATTTCAGGGTAAGTTTTTCCCATTTCTTTACCTCATAAGTTGCCGAATTATCATTTTCTCCACAAGAAAAATAGACCATGAACAAAATGGAGATAAAGAACAAGGCGCTTGAAGATTTCATAATGCGTTTGTTTTCTTTTTATCAAATTCTATAAATTTCTTTTTGTACCAATTACATGAAGGTCTTGGATTTTTCTTGTCGCAACAATTTTCGATATTTGTTCCAGTCGAGGTGATCAAATAATTGCCATGGCTTGATTCATGTCCTTAAAAGAATCCCTTCATTTCAAATATACGAGTAGAAACATCAGCGGTGAAACATTTATCCGATTCAAATTCACCGTCTCCTTTTGATGTTTACTTAAATTTGGGACCTGTAATTTAGTAAAAGGATAGGAATTATCATTTTACAAATAGATATGCGAATCGAACCAATTTTTAGTCTAATATGATTCTATATTAATAATTTTACCTACTCATACGACCCAAAGAAGGATTTAATAATCCTAATAAACACTGATCCTTGATCATCCAATCTGCTGATAGCATTAATCTACATAAAGTGCTGATATAGATTTATTTTCATGGGTGTTGCGAATCGCTCTGGCAAAAAGTTTTGCCGTAGTCAACACTTCTATTTTTGGTGATTCTCTTCTTAATGGAATGGTATCTGTAGTTATTATTTGACTGATCTTCGAGTTTTCAATAGTTGTATAAGCATTACCAGATAAGATGGGATGAGTACACAACGCTCTCACACTTTTAGCTCCTTTATCAATCAAAGCATCGGCTGCCTTACACAAAGTTCCAGCGGTATCTATCATATCATCGACTAAAATAACATCAGCCCCGCCTACTTCACCAATTACCGTGATACTGGAAACCACGTTGGCTCTTGAACGGTATTTATCACATATTACCAGGTCTTTACCAAAATGCTTTGCATAGGTTCGTGCTCTTTTAACGCCTCCTACATCCGGAGAAGCAAAAATTATATTGTCCAGGTTCTGTGTTTCTAAATAGGGTGTATAAATCGCTTCACTGCGTAGATGATCTACAGGAATATTAAAAAATCCTTGTATTTGGTCTGCATGAAAATCCATGGTCATCAGGCGGTTTACTCCAGCTGCTTCAAGCAGATCAGCCATAAGACGGGCCGAGATAGGGACCCTGGGTTTATCTTTACGGTCTTGTCGGGCATACCCAAAATAAGGAATGACCGCCGTAATATAACCTGCGGAAGCTCGTTTGGCGGTGTCAATGAGCAGCAGTAATTCAAGCAAATTGGATGGTGGAGAAAAGGTAGATTGTATGAAGAAGACGTACATTCCTCGCACAGATTCATTGATTTCTGTTTGCATTTCACCATCACTAAAGGTGTGCAATTCCATTTTTCCCAAGGGGTAACCATAGTAGTCAGCAATTTTTTCTGCTAGGATTTTGCTTTGGGTACACCCAAAAAGCTTTACGTCTATCATTATGTTGGTTTATTTAATCTAATCGCAAAAGTAAATAAACCTTTATGAAGCGGTTAATTTTTAATTATTTTTTCGGTAATTACACCACCTTTTCCGCGTAACGTGATCCAATAGAATCCCGTGGCCCAATCCTGAGTAGATATTTTAATCGGTAAATAGGCTGCGTTGATGCGCTGATCGAATATTTTAATTCCCTGATTATTAAATACTTCAAGTTGTTGGAAAGGATATTCAGGATGATCACTAATAATTATCAATTCATGGGTGCTTGGATTGGGGAATACCTCCACTGAAAATGTGTTATTAACTTCCGTCACCGGTGTCGAAAGATCTGATTCAATAAATGTCCCTTCATTGGTGGTTTCGGTACAGGTTGTTGTGGTTCCATCTGCTTTCACACATACTTCGGTCTTAAAACGCTTAAGGTCCATTATTTCAAAATCATCAATTACCCAACCCAGGTTGCCGATAAAATTATTTGAACCGAAACGGAAACGCACATGTACGTTTTGACCGATATAAGTACTGAGGTCGACATATGATGGAATGAATTGGTTTGTTGATCCGTAAAATCCTCTCAGATTGGGAATAGACAGTGCGTCATACCTTAGCGGACCTGTATAACCATTGCGTAAAAACATGGATTGGGGCACAGGTTGCCAACCATTTCCGCCATCATTACTTATTTCTAAAATTCCTCCATCAAAACCATGTTGAACCGCCAGGAGTTGATAAAATCTCAGTACCGGAAGACTACCGGTAACTGTTATAGGCTGATTGTACTCCAATATCTGATCATTTTCTTCTTCCGTGTTGGGCACGGTCCAGGCAAAGGATCCACTGTTTGAAAGTGCATTGTCTAATTCCCAAATACCTGTACCCTCTCTATTAATAAAGTCCCAACTACCATCCCCGGATTCCATGTTATCATAAACTTGTTGAAGTGAGAATAAATCTGCCGGAACAATTGCCTGGTAGGTAATAAACACAGTGTCGCCACTTGGTAATTGAGGAATCAAGAATGTAAGCATCTGTCCATTCATTTCATAGTCCATTGAATTCGATCCTGCCACCAAGGCCAGACCATTGGCTAATCGGTCATCGACTATTACATTTTCAGCCACGTCAGGTAAATGATTTGTAACCAGTATGGTATAGTCAATAGTGCCACCTGCTTCAACAATATCAGTGGATTGCTTAACTACTTTAAGCGATTGGATGCAAGGAGGATAATCTGTAAATGAAGCTTTTCCATCCGCATTAATGGTGGCTTGTCCTTGATCAGCCAGGTGACCCAATCCCCTGCGAGCACTCATTTCCCAAATTAAGCATTGGTGAGCACCTCCATATAAAATTTCATCAGCTTTGAGCAATGCATCCCGACCATCTAAAAATCCGGGATTGCAAGGAGTCAGTTTCATGGCATCCATAACCAATTGGATGGCTTTATTATTTCCTCCAACACCTTTGAAAGGATCTTCATCAAAACCATACTGATCCACAAAACCCCAATAAATATCCCACAAAAAAGCTGCCCAAGCGGCTCCGACACCATGAGGAACTGAGGCGGTCCATATATCTTCATAGGTGTAAGGACTGATCTCCATATCGACTGAATAAGGAAAGTTTCGGACACCCCTTCCAGATTCATCTTGCCGTAAAATGTAATTACCGATGGTACGTCTTTTGTTCGCTAGATCGGTACTTTTTGCGGTGGTAGCTAAGGTAAAAAAATCACTCCATCCTTCTCCCATTTGTTCTCCATCATCTGCATTGTCATCGTCATTATAATTCACGTTGGGCAAACATCCTGTACTTGATGGACCTCCAACCAATCGTATCGAAATGCCGTGACCATATTCATGAGCCACCACCCCATTATCAACACCACTATACAAGAGAGAAGGTCCGGTGTTTTCTTTGTTTCCAATGCGTATTTCTACTCCTTCTTCAATGGCATTTTTGATTAATGCACAATCAGATGAAGATAAAGATATGGCCGATATTCCTGGTTCTTCCAATCCAATAGTTCCTGCTCGCATCCCCACGGGTACATCTTCAAAATTACAAATAATACAAGCAATGGCTCCTGCCTTTTCGGCATTGGTTACCTTAAGGTCAAAGTTACATTCACCCCGATCAATCAATGCAATTTTACCATTAAGTTCATCCGGATTCGATGCAGGGAAACACGCCATGGTAGGGCGAATGCTTTCATCTAGATAAATGGCAATTTGGCCTTCTATAGGGAACTGAGCGAAAGATGGACCAAAGGTGGCATCTCCGGTTTCGTAATCGCCAACTATAGATGCTGGACTATTTATTGAGAGTAGATCATTGGTTTGGCTCCACAAGTTGGCCCGCATAGCCCCTGCTGAACCATCAGGAGAGGTAATGAAAAAAGCATTATCAAAGTCTCCATTTTCCTCACCATAATAAACAGCGCCCACCACGGGATCTCCATCTTGGCCATTTCCTGTGTAATTGTTGCTTTGATAATTCACCGATTCATCAAATCCATAGTGGTAGGCAAAATCGTGCATCCAATTGAGTGAGTAAAATAATTGAACAGTTGCGGCTTCCTCATATTGATCAGGTTCACTACCTAAATTGAATTGAAAGTTGAATTGAAGGTTCTCGCCACCATCCGCTTCATCCTGGTCAGGATTATTATCACTATCTCGATCAATAAAGGCATGTACATTATTACCTCTAGTAATTGTAAATTCCGATCCGACGGATCCATCCGTATCGTGCCACCCAAAAGGGGATGCTTCCGGTGATGCTGGTTCATCCACTAATATTGGATCTGTTTCCAACGGATTTTCAAAAGGAAAAGGAAATACTAGATAACTACTATTATCTACCAATTGAGGAGATGAGGGTATCGATGTTTTTGAATGCGGATGGTGGTGATATGGAAATTCACGATTGGATTCACTGCGTAATGCACATTTAATGACTACATTATTTTTCGAAATAATTTCACCTGAATAGGCATCGACGTAGGTTTCCCATACCTCATCAGCATGTGTTGGTTGATGACGGACCTTCCAAGCCAGCTGGAGCTTCCCATTTAAGTTTTTCTTATAAAGTTTCTCTATGAAAATATCAGTCATTGAATATTTGGAAGATTTAAGGACCAGATGATTTTTGTTGATCTTTCGCTCAATCGAATAATCTAAAGATGATCTTAA
>JAHEJC010000531.1 GCA_024639065.1 Lewinellaceae bacterium
GCTTAAAAACTATCGTTATTACGAGGGTTCACTCAGTTAGAATTGAGCAAGTTATCGCAGAGGTGTAGATTGCCCTAAAAAGTACAAAAATTATATATACTTGATAACCAATTTGTTATATAAATCTGTCATTGGCAGTCGCACGATAGTGCGGAGAAGCAATCCGTTAATCACGGCGATTGGCGTATTGGCTATATATTTGGCGTTCGCTCTATCGGTGTTAAATAGACCGTTTCAATTTTATTGGCTCGGATCACTTCTATTTTAACAATCGTATTGATCGTGCTGGCATTGAGGATACGATGAATATCATCGATCGTATGAATAGCCTGATTATTACAGCGGAATATAAGGTCACCTGCTTGTAATAGACTACGGTCGGCAGGAGAATAGGCTTCAATGGAGTGAATCCTCACCGCCTTCGGTTCCAATAATTTATACCGCTCCAAATGCCGTTTACTGAGTTGAATATTTTGCCCGGCAATTCCGATATACCCCCGCTTCACTTTCCCATGCAACATTAAATCTCCGACAGTCTGTTGAACAGTATTTGAAGCAACCGCAAAACATATTCCCTGCGCCATACTGATTACTGCTGTATTTACACCGATAACTGATCCATGGGAATTCAACAAGGGTCCTCCTGAGTTTCCTGGGTTCAGAGCAGCATCCGTTTGGACTACATCATCTATAAGCATCCCGTTAGTAGCACGAAGCGATCTTCCCAAGGCACTAACTACGCCTGCGGTCAGAGAATATTGAAATCCAAATGGATTACCCATCGCAATAGCCACCTGCCCTACTTGCAACTGACTTGAATCTGCAAATTTTAAATATTGCAATCCTTCAGCTTGTATCTGTAATACAGCTACGTCGGTGGAAGGATCATTCCCAATAACCGCTGCATTGAAGGTTCGACCATCCTCCAGATTGATTTGAATATTTTTTTCTGCTTTTTGAATGACATGGCTGTTGGTTACAATATAACCATCAGAAGATATGATAAAACCACTACCTGTTCCTCCGGTTGATCGTCTCTGATTTTGTCGTCCAGAAGAGCGTATTTCAATGTGGGCGATTGCCGGACTTGCTTTTCTTGCAACTTGCGTAATCGTCCTGGAATAATTATCCAACAAGGCTTCATCTCGGCTATGGTCGTTTTTAATTCGTTTTGAATCAATCGCCTTATCTAGTCGTGAGTTGATTAATAACAATAAATTCATATGTCTCTTCTTTGTGAGGATAATAACCATTGTTGTGGATAATGGTTCAATTCAGTATCTTTTCTGAAGTAATAATTTTACCACAAAAATTTATTGAATTTATAATCGGAATATGCAACATTCTATTTACCCAAACAGTCTATAGAATAATTGTATTCATCAAACTGTGGAAACTATAGTGACCGTACAAGAAGCGCTGATCGAAAAATGCAAGCGAGGTGATATTGGTAGTTTTAAACAACTGTACGACCAGTATGCTGGAGCTATGTTTAATACCAGTTTACGAATCGTGAAAAACAGGGCGGATGCTGAGGATGTATTACAAGAAGCTTTCATCGATATTCATCGAAACTTACATCAATATCGAGGTCAATCAACGGTAGGTGCTTGGATGAAACGAATTGTAGTCAATAGATCCATCGACTTTCTGCGAAAGAAAAAAGTGCACTTTGAAGAAATAGAAGATAAAAATGAATTTGAATACTATAGTGAAAGTTCAAGTAGTGAAGGATCCGTGAAACTAAGAGTAAATGAAGTGATCGCAGGTATACAAAAATTACCTCCAGGCTATAGAACCGTGCTAAGTCTCTATCTTCTGGAAGGATATGACCATAAAGAAATTGCGCAGGTCCTTCAAGTATCTGAATCAACAACAAGAACTCAATACATAAGAGCAAAAAAAAGATTATTGTCTTTAATAAATTGAACAGTACAATGGATAATCTAGAGAAGTTTATCAATGAAAATCGGGAAGCATTTGATGATAAGGTCCCTTCTTCCAAAGTTTGGGAAAATATCGAAAAAAGCATTAGCACCCAATCGTCAAGAAAAAGCAAGGTTATTCCTTTACGCTGGATCACCGCAGTAGCTGCTTCTATTATTTTTGGGATCGTAGCCTGGAATGTAATATTCCTATCAGAAAAAAATGATAATCCGCAGTTCGCCTCTGATATGGACCCAATCATCGAAGCGATTGATCCCAACTATGCAGTTCAAGTAAAATCCGTCAATCAACAAATTAAATTGATGCACGCTGAACTAGAAGAACTGGTAAAGGACAATCCCAATTTAAGTGAAAACCTTTTAAGTAATCTGGAACATCTAAGTACCACCTATGAGGTATTAAGGTCTAACCTGAATGAAACCGTTAATCAGGAAATATTACTTAAAAAAATGATCGAAAATTTAAACTTACAAGTATCCATCTTAAGTCAGCAACTAAACCTTATTCAAGAAATTAAAAAAGAAACTAGTCATGAAATCAATATCTAACCTAATCTGCTTAATCCTTTTTTTCTGGGCTCCTGCTTTGATAGCGAAACCCAACCTGGTAGATAAAGAAAAAATTATTGAGCATACCTATTCCATATCATCCAACGATGCCGTCTACCTGGACAATCAATTTGGGAATATTGAAATAAATCATTGGAGTAAAAATGAGGTCAAGATTTATGTAGTCATAACGGCTAGCGGCACTACCGCGGATAAAGCCCAGCAGATTCTGGATAATATTCACGTATCCCATCGGCAAAGTAGTGGGAGGGTCTCTGTCGAGACTAAAATCGATAACAACTCCAAGAATAAAAATAATGATTCAAAAAAGACTGGATTTAATATTTTGTACACGATCAGTATGCCCAATTCGAATCCACTTAATTTGAAAAATTCTTTTGGAGATATAGAACTGGACGACCATAGTGGTGAGGTAGAAATAAATTTGCAATTCGGCAATCTATCCGCTGGCAAATTATCTAATCTAAATGAACTGGATTTGCAATTTGGGAAAGGTGAAGTAGATCAACTAAGTGGAGGTCATTTGAATATTCAGTTTTCATCCATCGACGTCAATGAAGTTACGGGCGATTTCGATTGCAAACTATCCTTCTGTAAAAATAGCACTTTTAATATCTCATCGGAAATCGATCGCATAGATATGGTAGCTGATCATTCAACAGTCGAAATCAGATTACCTAATAATTTATCTGCTGAATTTAACATCAACACTTCCTTTGGTAAATTGAAAAATAATTCAGGTTTTGAGATAAGCGACATGACCAAAAAAAGTCAATACGGTCCCACTTTTGATCATGAATATAAAGGCAGCTCCGGATCTGGAGATGTTGATGTAAGAATAAAAAGTAGCTTCAGTACGGTTACTCTTGAATAGTAGGGAGTACGGAGTAATGATAAACAGAAGTCAGAAAGCCAGAAGCCAGAAAGTCAGATCGCTTCGCTGGCAGATGTCAGACATTATACAGAAATGCGGTAGGAGTTCTGAAAGACTGGCACTATTTTAGCCTAGGGAGTTAGCTCAAGGCTGGTCAAAAGTCAGAAAACAGAAAACTACTTTTTTTCACTAATCTTCTTAAGCCCTAAACCCAAGTCAGAAGCCATGAAGCCATGAAAAAGAGAAAAGGTAATAGAGAAAAGTTAAAAGAAAAGCTTCTTATTAACTTGCTGGCCTTATAAGAAATGACAAATACCCGAACATTCGAACCTTGAATACGCTTATCGCCGTTCGATGGTTAGAGTAATCGGTTAATCGTCGATCAAATAATTCAGAAGCCAGAATGAAGAAGCCAAGAAGCCATGAAAAAGTTAAAA
>JAHEJC010000532.1 GCA_024639065.1 Lewinellaceae bacterium
AAGATTTTTTACACCTAATTGACTCAAAGCAACGATACCGCAAGCTAGAAAAGCCAACACGATCAGAGGGGCCATCCAGTTAGCTGCTTTTGAGACTGCATTATATCCCTTAGCAGCTACCAATGAAATAATCGCACCTATAACCAACACGATAATCACCCAGGTAAGACTATTGGGTAGCGTATCGGTCAATTTAGGCATCTCCATATCGAATGGAACACCAACGGCTGTAGCAGATACGGTTATCATAGCGCCAGCTAAAAAACAAAATAAAATACCGTTAGCCAGGTTATAAACAATAACCAGGTTTTTGCCACAGATTTTTTCTAATTGATAATAAAGCGTCAAACGATGCTTAACAGCGATCTCGGCAGTGAGGAATCTCCAACTTAGAACGGCCAAAAAATTACCAATTAACAAGCCAACAATTAAATCAAATGCACTTACCCCCGCCGTCAAAAAAAGAGGACCAATCATAAATTCGGTACCGGCAGCATGCTCGCCTGCATACATACCTAAGAAACTCTTCCAGTTTTTTTGAGCATTGCGGGGTACGGGTTCTCTTTCAAATTCCTGCACCAATGGCTCATTTACAAGTTCACTCATAATATGCTAAAACTACTATTTTTGCCTGATTATCTTGTGCTTATTCATTTTGTATTTTTTCTTCAACCTCTTACCTAATTTCAAATCTTCAGAAAGCATCATGGCTGCTCCCAGCGCTGATCCTAGTGGTTTTTTGGAAGATCGAATTTTGATGCCTGGAAATTGGATACCAAGCATGGATACAAACAAATCATTTTTGGAGAAACCCCCATCTATAAATATTTTCTTAATAGGTGTATTCAACATCACTTCAGCAATATATACTTTTTGAACAGACATTAATTCCATCATCAATTGATGGTAGGCTATTTTAAATGATTTTAACTTTTGCCAGGATACGCTATTTTTCTTATTATCTTCTATTTTATGGATATGTTGAAACTGAAAACAATTTCGATTAGCTTTCGTTAACCTGGAAAATAATTTGGAATTAAATTTCATCTTTCGTTGCAGCCTCTTCTTCTTTCCAAAATACCGAATCAATTGTTCAACCTGATAATCGTACTCTTTGCCTAAAAATAATTGGGAAGCTAACACTGAGCTCCCTGAGACATCAAGGTACAGCAAAGGCTTACCTTTTTCTTCTTTTATTTCCTCAAGGGAAATGAAAGGATTAAAACAAATGCTCCAAGTTCCGGTAGATAGTAAAATAAAAGGATTTTTCTCCCGGTATAAATAAGGAACCAGCGCTGCTGAACTATCATGAATCCCTACCCCAACCTTGATTTCCTGCCCGCCTATTTTCCGGTTGATAAAGTATTGCGAGGGCACCACCTCAGGCAACTTTTGGTCAACACCTTCTTCCCGTACCCATTGATGATATTGTTTTGCATGGTGATCCCATAAAGCGGTGTGACACCCTATGCTGGTCAATTCACTAAGCTGGACCCCACTGAATAATGAACTCAGGTATTGGGGAAAATGTAATGAATATTTGATTGTAGCATAAACCTCGGGTTTAGTCTTTTTTAACCAATATAATTGGATTCCTGAATTCAAAAATCCTAGCCGTGGGCATCCTGTGCTAGTAAATATGTTTGCGCCATAATTTTTTATAAATTCGGTAATAATTTCATAAGGTACGGCCTTGGTGTAATTATATAGTGGCGTGATCACTTGATGGTTTTCATCCAGATGAACCAGCGTGGCACCATACGTCGAGAAATTGATTGCGGCTACATGATATTTCTTTGACTTTAGTACTTTGTCCATCATATCAAATATCCATTTTCGAATGGCATCCAGGTCATCCGATGGGTATCCATCATCATCTTTTACCTCAGCAAAAGTTATATAATTACGATAAACCTCTTTAAACTTTTGGTCAAATAAAAAGAATTTTTTGTTGGTTTTACCAATGTCGAATATAGCCGTTACGTATTTCATCAGAATAGAGGTTGGAGAAGTGAAAGGCTAGGACTGAAATGATATGAGGGGTGATGAGTAATTATCCGATCTTCATTCAACAGTGAGGAATGAATAGTGAGGAACAATAATTCATCCAGATCTAAATAAGCGTTATCGTAGGTTGTCATATATTTTCATTCATCTTTACCTATTGATTATTTTAATTGTTATCACCTAGGTTCTATTTCTATATTTTTCAGCGAAGTCATATTCTCTTTAATGTAATAATAAGAATTTTATAAACGGCTTAATTTTCCTCGTTCAGTAATTAGCACTCAGATTTTGCCTTACAACCCACTTGCCTTTGACTCCTTTCCCCTCTCTTTAATAAGCTGATCTCTTACCCCTAATTTTCTGTATACTTCAACCGGATACAATGCGCCACCATTTCTCAATCTGCTCTCGCGCACCAAGGGTCTTACATCGGTTTGATAGGCTTCATTCAGGATAAACTGACAGAAAGTAATGTCATTTAAAGCTTGTGCTTCAGCAAGAGTAGACTGATTAACTAAAAGTGCTTTGGCATAAGCAATCATTATCTGATCGAGAGATTGCATAAGATCTTCTAGAGGGTCTTTGAGGTTATGACTGGCATCAATCATCCAAGCGATGTCCGGATTATTTTGTGGATTGTGGTCGATTCCAAAGACCAGTTCATTAAAGATTAGGAATAATTGATATGGTTTGATGCTTCCTACAGATAAATCGTCATCACTGTATTTGCTATCATTGAAGTGAAATCCACCCAGTTTCCCTTGACTGTGCAGGGTGGCGACGATCTGTTCGATGTTAGTATTCGGTAGATGATGCCCCAGATCTACCAAGGTATAAGCCTGATCACCTAGCTGGTTGGCCAAAAGTAAGGAAGTCCCCCAATCTGGAATGACCATACTATAAAAATAGGGTTCATAGGGTTTATATTCAATGAGCATGGCCCAATCTTCAGGTATGTATTGATAAATAGATTGGAGACTTTTCGCCGTTCGATCTAATGCTTTTCTGAAGTTGTGTTGACCAGGAAAAGAACTCCCATCCGCTAACCATACGGTGAGCGCTTGCGATCCCAACTTCTTACCTATTTCGATGACCTCGATATTGTGATTAATGGCTTGTTCACGAACGGTTGGATTTTGATGACAAAGGGATCCAAATTTATAGCTATGCCGCTGCCCCGATTGATCCTGAAAAGTATTGGAATTGACCGCATCAAATGCTAAAAAATAACTTGACGCCAATTCTTTGGTCGCTAGAGGATCTTCTGGAATATCCCAAGGAATATGTAAAGAAATAGATCCTGCAGACTGTGTTAATTGATGCAATAAGCCCACATCCTTTATTTTTTCTTCTAAAGTTGATGGTTCCCCTCCAATAGAAAAACGAGCAAAACGAGTTCCACCAGCCCCCAAAGCCCATGAAGGAATGGCCACCTGATAGTCTATTAATTGCTTAACCAAGGCTTCTGGATCTATTCCTTTTAATTCTAAATCATTTTTTAGATTAGCATATTGTATGGTATGATTTTGTTGATGCAGGTCATTCAATTCACCAATATTACTTGCTGGAATAATCATCTGATTTTAGTTTGTTATGACCAAAAATGTATAATGTACGTGTTTTTACCTGACAAATGCATCCGGCATTCCACCGTCAACATTTATCATATTTCCCGTACTTTTACTCAAAATAGCCACCAAGGAAAATACGCCATTGGCAATATCTTCGGGCAAGATAATTTCCTTGAGCAAATTGCGTTTTGCATAGTGGGATGGAAGTTCGCTTACGGTTATACCGTAGGCTTTGGCCCTAC
>JAHEJC010000143.1 GCA_024639065.1 Lewinellaceae bacterium
GTTTGTAGGAACAAAATCATTCGTGGTGGGATCAATATTTCGTCCGAAGTTATAGCTAAAATTTGAGTTTCCATTCAAATTTGGATAGCGTGATTGGGAAGCTTGTTTTACATCGAATGCAGCATCGCTTGCGCTAATTTTGGCTTCATTAATTTGCAAATTGTTTGCTCGAGCATGTTCTAAACAGCGGTCAAGTGACCATGAAGACTGAGCCAAGCAGGTGCATCCAAAAAAGATAAACCAAATTTGTAAAATTATCGCTCGATATTTATCCATTTCCATCATTGGTATTTTTTCTTTCGTTGAAATTAGTTTTCATAAGTATGCATTTGACTATGCATTATTTAAAGCATCCATCATTAAGAGTCTTTGCCTGGTCCAATCGGCCGTCTTTACAAATGTTAAAGGCACATAATCTTCGGTGGGCATACCGATGTTGTAAATCATCCATTCACTTCCATAATTATGGACTAGTTCCCGGATACAATCGACTCGGTTTTCAGATTCAATCAGGCATTCATCCCACCGGTACACTTCTACCACAAAATGCATTTTTTGGTGTTGCCCATTTACAGTCATTTCAATTTCTATGTCTTGTTTTCCATTAATAGTAGGAATAGGGATGGCCAATTGTAACATAATTCATCATTTAGATATGTAAATAAATATTTTGTTTCATTCTTGTCGTAAGCTGTCTACCGGGTTTGTAAAAGCTGTTTTGATACTGTGAAAACTGACAGTCAAGGCGGCTACTATAAGAGCTATGAAACCTGCAAACATAAAAATCCACCAGGAAATATTTGTATGAAAAGCAAATTCCATCAACCACTGCTTGGCCAATAACCAAGTACATGGAATAGATATGACTAATGCTACAATAATAATTATTAAGTAGTCTCGGGTCATGAGTGCAACTATATGTTTAATAGAAGCTCCTAATATTTTCCTAACCCCAATTTCCTTAACTCTTCTTTCTGCATTAAACAGGGCTAGGCCGTATAATCCCAAACACGCTATGAGAATGGCCAATGCAGTCGCCCAACTGAATAGCGTACTCATTTTGCTTTCATTTACATAGAGTGCTTCATACTGTTCGTCGAGAAATGAATAATTGATAGGTGATTTTGGCGCATGCTCTTTCCATAGGTTTTCCATTAAACCAAGGGATGAAACAACATCGGTGGAAGTCATTTTAATTGACACTTTAGACATGGATCTAGTGCTGTGCACAAATATTAAAGGTTCTATAGGATTGTGCATAGATGCATAATGAAAATCTTTAACCACTCCGACTACCGGGCCATAACTTTCGCCATCATAGGATAAATTCCTACCCAACGGATTTTCCCACCCAAGCATTTTGACCGCTTTTTCATTGACTAAAAAGGCTAGGCTGTCCACTGAACGAGTGGCATCAAAATTTCGACCGGCGGATAATTCTAAACCTAAGACATTCAAATATTGATCATCAACAAAGTTATAGTTGATAGAGGTGTGTTCAAAATTTGCTGGTTGCTGTGGAATAAAACCCATGCTATCAAACTCATCACCTGGCATATTTTGTCCAGTTGATGCATTGACTACCCAGGGCATTTCTTTTAACCTTTGGATAAATAATGATGACTTACTTCTTAAAGCGGAAGCCTGTTTGATCACCAGAACCTGCTCTTTCTCAAATCCCAGCTTTTGATTGCGCAAATAATTCATTTGCTTTTGAATGATCAATGATCCGGATATTAAAGAAATGGAAATGACAAATTGACTAATGACCAAAGTCTTTCTTAGTCCTGCTCCGGATAATGAACCACTGAATTTGCCTTTTAATACCTGTATCGGCTTAAAACGTGAGATGGTTAAGGCAGGAATTCCTCCTGCCATTAATGTAGTAATAACTAAAAAGCCTATAGCCCAATAATAGGCAGAAGGGTCAGTGATCTCTATGGATAGATCTTTATTGGTAAATACGTTGAAGTAGGGGAGTATTAGCATTATTAATAAAATTGAAATTGCAGCTGCAAGCGAAACATATGTAAATGCTTCAACAAAAAATTGACGAATCAATTGTTGCTGGTTGGAGCCCAACATTTTTCTTACCCCTACTTCCTTGGCCCTGATGACCGATCGGGCAGTTGATAAATTGGTGAAATTGATACAAGCAAGTAAAAGAATGAAAATGGCAATAATACCAAATAAATAGATATAGGTAATATCACCATTGTTAGGTACATCCATTTCCAATTTTGACTTTAAGTGAATGTCCGTTAATTTTTGAAATGGAAAATGGACAAAGTTATTTTCACCATCAAAATCAGCTTCGACTATTTCTGATTGAACATATTCGTCAAATCTTCTTGATAAGTCTGTTATATCGGTATTTTTGGTATTCTTGAAATAAGTTCTGACCGTAGCGGATCCCCAAGCATTTCGTCGGTCATTAATATGTTGTAAACTATGAATAGGGATTAGGTAATCAAACTCCAAGTGAGACTGTTCTGGCCATGATTCTACTATTCCAGTGACCTGATAAACCTCTTCGTAATTGTTGATCATTGCCTGTCCCATGGGATCAGCATGTGGGAAATACCGTTCGGCCATCTCACGGGTCAATACAATCCCCATAGGATCGTCCAGGGCGGTATTGGGATTGCCATGGATGAACCGGACGGTAAAAACCCGAAAAAAGTTTTCATCTACAAAAGCACCTTTATTTTCGCGAATGTAATTAGCTCCATGTTGAAAAGTCATTCCACCATCAAATAGGTGCGTGCTATATTCCACAGCTGGAAATTGTTCCTGTAAGGTGGGTCCCACCGGCACCGGGATGATGGGAATGTTCCATTCGTTGGCACCGTATTTTGCATGCCAACTTATCCGGTATATACGATCATAATCATCATGAAATTTGTCATAATTTAATTCGTCTCTCGCCCATAATATGATGAGCATGGCAATGGTAAGTCCAATGCTTAGGCCGGCCAGATTGATTAGAGAGAAACTCTTATGTCTAATCAATTGACGTACGGCAAGCTTGAAATAATATTTTAGCATTATTGGACTGTATATTTCAATTGAAGTATTTCATGAATTCATTCACTTTTAATGGCTTCAACCGGATGACTACCAGCTGCTCGCAGCCCTTGAAAACCCACGGTGATCAACGCTATTAGCAACCCAACAAAGCCTGCTACAATAAATGTAAACACGGACAATTCAATATGGTAGTGAAAATTACTTAACCATTTTGTCATAAAGTACCAGGCCAACGGAGTGGCAATTAAAATGGCCAAAATAACCAGAAACAAATACTCTTTAGACAAGAGTGATACAATACCTGATACAGAAGCACCGAGTACTTTACGTATACCTATTTCCCTCCTTCTAGTCTCAGCAGCAAATGCAGCCAATCCAAACAATCCTAAACAAGAAATAAAAATGGCTAATAACGTAAATGCAAAGATCAAACTACCCATTCGCTGATCTGTTTCATAAGCGCTTTGAAGCCGATCATCCAAAAAATAAAACTCAAATGGATCAGACAATACGTGCTTTTGCCAAGTAGTCTCCATTTTACCAATCAGATTATTAATCTCACCGGTTTCAACCGAAGCAACTAAATATCCAGGATTTTCAGTTGTACTCCAAAAGAAAATCTGATTGCCGACCTCTTTGTGTAAACTGTTGGCATGAAAATCATCGACCACACCAATTATCTTACGTTTTCTGGTTATACCATCCCAGGTCCAGTAGAGGTTCTTACCAATTACATCGTCCAGACTATATCCTAGAGAAGCGACCATTTTTTCAGTAATTATTGTTGAACTTACTGTATCAGCTATTCGATCCTGACTAAAAAATCTCCCTTCATCCAAATTGAAACCCATCAATGTGAGATAATCTGGATCTACCCAGTTTATATTGGCATGCACATTATTACTGGGATCCTGGCCTTCACCATAATACAAACCATCGTTTAGATTTACTTGCCCGGGTACTGTGCTTGATCCTCCAACAAATAAAATATTCGGGTCCGCCAATAGATCATTTTTTAAGACTTGATACTTTATTGCTGACTCGGGAGTGTTTAGTGGAATCACAACCTTTTCTTCACTATTAAAGCCGAGGTTTTTGGACCTGACAAATTCCAATTGATTTTGAATAATCAGAATACCTTGAATCAATCCTATCGAAATGATAAATTGAGTGATTACTAAAATTTTTCGGATTTTTTTAGCGGTTATTCCTTTTCCAGCACTTCCTCTCAGGATATTTAATGGGCTAAAAGAAGATAAATAAAGAGAAGGGTAACTACCCGCTAAAATAGCAGTAAAGAAAAGGATGGCAACCGTCCAAAGGAGCAGTGATTTGTCATGAAATATATCGAGTTGAATCGTTCTTCCAGCCAAATGATTAAACCATGGCAACACTAGATAAGCAATTAAGAATGAGCAGATCAGTGCGATAAAACTGTAAAGAATAGTCTCTATCATAAATTGACCTGATAATATCTTTCGGGAGGCTCCAACTACTTTACGTACCGCAACCTCTTTGGTCCTTAAAGTAGCTTTGGCGGTCGCCAGATTCATGAAGTTAATGCAGGCAATAATCAGCACAAATAGAGCAATAATTCCCAAGATATTTACCATGGACTGGTTACCCTGAGGACCTACTTGGTAAGAGACTTTTGATTTTAAATAAATATCTTTTACGGGCTCTAAGAAGTGGCTCTTTGAAAATCCAAGTGTTCTCATTCGTTCTCCTGCTTTTGCCTCTACTAAGTCAGGAAATTTGGACTCCAATCCTGATGGGTCTGCTTGTGGATGGAGTTTAAGATATGTGAGGTATAAATTATTTCCGGCCCATTCGTCCAGATCATAAAACGTACGACCAATAGCACCACTCCGCATATTTATATAGATTTCACCATCGATATGGGATGGTAAACCACTGGATTCATATACGCCCGTTATTTCATATTGATCTGCTCCCCATTGTGAACTGATTTCAATTGATTTGCCTAATGCAGCTTGTCCTCCAAATAACTTGTTAGCAATTAAGGAAGATATGACAACCTGAAAAGGTTCTTTGATGGCCCCTGCCGGACTACTTTCAACAAAATCATAAGTCATTACTTCAAAAAAAGTACTGTCTACAAAATACGTTTTGGATTCAAAAAAAGATTTTTCTTCAAACTTGATTAAAAACTGATTTACACCGGGTGGTTTTAGTAAGCGCGTTGATTGATACACTTCTGGAAAATCGTTTACCATTGTCCAGGCAAGTGGAGAAGGACTGGTTGCCGTTTGTGTTTCTTTACCTCCAACTGTAAAGGCGGTATTTACACGATACAAGTTGGCAAGATCAACATGATGTTTATCTACTTTTAATTCAGTTCTCAAGAATTGAATGATTAGTATACTCGCAGCAATACCAATCGATAATCCCAAAATATTTAAAGCGGTAAAACCTTTTAGTTTTATCAAGTTGCGAAGAGCGATTTTTAAATAATTAGTGATCATTTATTTAAATTTTTTATAACTATTTTAAGTTCAGTTATTCACTCTTTATGGAATCTACGGGATTAATCAAGGCTGCCTTAATACTTTGAAAACTAATGGTCAAAAAAGCGATTGCCAAAGCCAATATACCGGCTAACACAAAAATCTGCCACTTAAAATTGGTCCGATAAGCGAAATCTTGTAACCAATTATTCATAGCCCACCAGGCAAAAGGAATGGCAATAACCATTGAAATGAGTACTAGTTTCAAAAAATCTTTGGACAAGAGTGCTACTACTCCGGATATGCTTGCACCTAACACCTTCCGGATACCTATTTCCTTGGTTCTTTGTTCGGTTATAAAGCTTGCCAATCCAAATAAACCCAAACAGGAAACAAAAATGGCAAGGATAGAAAATATCATAGCAATCGAGCCGATTCTCCTTTCGGCTAGGTACATTCTACCAAAAGACTCATCCATGAATTGGTACGAAAAGGGTTGATCCGGCGCCATGCCATTCCAGGAATCCTCAATAGTCTTTAAGAGATTCTTACTATCAGCAGCTTGGTACCTGATGGCAAGACGTCCAGCAGATCTTCCCAGAAACATACCCAATGGTCCAATGGTCTCTCTCAAACTTTCAAAATGAAAGTCCTCAACTATACCCACTATATGGTATTCTATAAAATCATCTGGTGCGGGAGGTCCCTGTAAATTGCCGGTTAAACCATAGATTTTTTTACCCACTGGATTTGTATACCCTAAAATCTTGATGGCGGCCTCATTCAATATCACTGCTTGACTGTCAGTAGGAAAAGCTCGGTCAAAATATCTTCCCTCTTTGATGGTCATACCAATAGTGTTTAAATAATCATGATCCACCAGCCAACGTTGCATATTAAGTGCATGATCTTGACGAAATTCACGGGATTGGGAATAAGTCGTATTAGATCGACTGGAGGGTATAGGCAAATACGAACTAATCGTGGCTGATGAGACGGTTGGTTCTTGCAAGATTTTTTGTTTAAAAGCATTTAAGTTGCCTTCTAAAGCGTACGCATCATCGATTACTATAACCTGTTCTTTGTTAAATCCAAGCTTTTTAGATTGAATAAATTGTAGTTGATTATAAATGAGCATGGTGCCTATTATAAGTGTAATGGCTATAGCAAACTGAAAAACGACTAGACTGCTTCGCAACCGTCCGTGCTTTCCTTGTTTTGACCGAGCTGGTTGTAAGGACTGGATCGGATCAAATGAGGATAGGAAAATTGCCGGGTAACTACCTGCAACTAAACTGACTACAATCATGCCTCCAATGAGTACCAACCAAAACGAAGCATTTGTCCAGGGTATGCTTATATCCCGAGTAGTCAATTCATTAAACCAAGGCATCGCAATTGCAGCTAGTGATAGAGCCAGCAGTACGGACAGGAAAGTCATGATAAATGTTTCGCTGAAGAATTGAGAAATAAGCTTTTGTCGATTACTCCCTAATACTTTCCTGATCCCAATCTCTTTACTCCGTTGAGTTGATTTGGCCGTTGTCAAATTCATAAAGTTGATGCAAGCAATAAGCAATACAAAAAGTGCAATGGCACTGAATATTAAAACATATTTAAAGCTGCCATTTGGTTCTAATTCTACCTGTAAGTCTGAATGTAAATGAATATCTTTCATCTTTTGTACTCCATAACGGGCATATTGACCCGTGGCTTCAAATTCCGCCAAGGTCATTCCTAATAATTGACTGGATGTCTCTTCCATTTTTTGTTTGGATAATGCATCAAATTTTTCTTCAAAAATCTTTCCGTCAGTTCCTTCTTTGAGTAGTAAGTAAGTATGAAAATTATTATTTGCCGCCCATAATGGAGGTGCATTGGCAACCTCTTCGTTTCCGTTCATAGAAAGTAAAAAATCGGCTTTAAAATGGGTGGATGGCGGAATATTTTCATAAACACCTTTCACTTCCCAGGGCTCTTCATTTTCCAATATTAGTACCTTGCCCATTGCCTGGTCAACGGTACCAAAATATTTTAGTGCTTGTGATTTAGACATAACCAAGGTATTCGGCAGGGTTAGAGCAGTACGTTTATCGCCAGCCAATAATTTTACTGGAAACAAATCAAAGAATGTACTATCCACTGTCAGTATGGCGTCCTCACTAAAGTTGCTAATTCCGGTTCCCTCTACTCGTACCAGATAACTGCCGTAATCCCTAAAGCGACACCAATTTTCAATTTCTGGTAATTCAGCGGCCGCGTCAGGAGCAATCGGTGCACCAGCAACTGCAGCAGTCATCACGGAACCACCAAAATTTATATCCATATGAGGTCGATAGATCCGGTCGGCGTAGGGATTCCATTTTTCATAACTCATTTCATAGTTTACAAATAAAAGAATCAACAAACAACAGGCAATGCCGATTCCTAATCCGGCAATATTGGTAATACTGAAGAGTTTGTTCTTTAATAAATTTCTGACGGTTACTTTAAAATAATTGCCTACCATGAAATCTTTTTTTCTTTAAGGTTATTGATTGATTGATTCAATTCTTTTAAGTATTATTCATTTTGTAAATGTTGAACCGGATTAGAGTGCGCAGCTCTAATGGTCTGGGATCCGATAGTCGTCAGCCCAAAGCTCAGAAGTAAAATGATGCCTGGAATAAAACAGGATATGCCTATTGGAATTCTGAAGGCAAATATTTGCAGGATTTGCTGGCCTAAAATATAGCTGATTGGAATGGCCACGATACACGTAATAATCAGAATCCAAATAAATCCCTTGGATAGTAATTTGACAAGTTCTAAGCTGCTTGCTCCTACTACTTTTCGGATACTCACTTCCTTGGCTTTTACTTCGGCCGCATAGATCGCCATGCCTAATAGACCAAGGCATGCAATCAAAATACCCAAGAAACTGAAATAAGCAACAATCCAAATAATATCGTATAGATTAGCAAAATTGTCTTTGACAGAATCGTGATAGAAAGAATAAGCAACTGGCTTTGTTTCAGCTAACTCTTTCCAGGATCTTTCTATTCCGGTTAATGATTGGCTGAGGTTTGTTTCATGTAATTGAATGTTCAAGTAATTCAATTTATTTGGATCATATCTCAACAGTAAAGGTTCCATCTCATTTGAGAGTGGCTTGTATAAAAATTCTTCTGTAATTCCAATGATGTTTAACTTCAGCGAGTCTTCAATGATAATAGATTTACCAAGCGCTTCAGGTGCAGAACCCAATTGGAACTGTTTCAGGAAAATAGGATTTACAATAGCAAATTGTTCGTTTTCTTGATTAAGTAATTCGGGAAATCCTTCGCCAGCAATCAAAGAAATATTAAAATTATCCAGATAGCGATGATCAATAAAATAATCCCGGACTTCAATTTTGTCGTCTTCTTTTCTTGATCTCACATCTACTTTACTATCTTCGAAAGTGCCCATTAGGTGTGAAATAGCCGAAATGCTCTTTACGGAGCTGAGTTGTTCGATTTTAGCATTTACTCTTTCAAAGGGCTCATTCTGTAATTCTAAATTGAGCATAGTCTGGTCCAGAAATCCGAAATTTCCTTGAATCGCAAAATTAGTTTGTTTCCAGGCGATGGTTAACAAGACTAGAAAAATCAGTGACACAGTGAACTGGGCAACTACCAAAATTTTGCGTAGACTAAATTTTTTAACCATGGGTGTGTGCACAAAACGCTGGATAATATCCAGGGGACGAAAGCGTGAGAATAAGACCGCAGGTAAAAGTCCGGCAATGGTTCCAACCAACACAGCGAATATAAAAAACCAAAATAGCGTAGCGGGGTCTATGATGATTGAAACATCGGTAAACTCCAAAAATTGAAGCTGATTAAACAATGGTATCGTTAATTTTACCAGAATAAGGGCGACAAGCAAAGCAACCAGCGACACAAATATTGATTCGCTTAGAAATTGTAAAAAGATATGTGATGATTTTGCACCTATAGTTTTTCTGATACCTACTTCTTTAGCCCTCACCAATGAACGAGCAATAGTTAGATTGGTATAATTGAAACCAGCGGATAGGATCACAATGAATCCTAAAGCCATTAAGAACCATAGTAAGAATTCTGGGAGGCCTCTCCCCATACTATTGGATAGAATCGGACCCGGGGTAATTTTATCCAGGGGTTGAAGTCGGAATTGATAAGATTCGTCTCTGCTTTCCAAGGCAATATCCGCATATTGTTCTTTGGTGATAAGTTGGAGTGCATTTTCTGCTTTCGCCTTGGTAATTCCTTCATTAAGTCTTACAAATTGATAGGTAGAATAATAGTTATTCCAATTTTGATTAATATTTGTGGGATAAGTAGGGTCTTTTTCTAAAATAGGCAAAGTACTAAGAGAAGCAAGCAGGTCGAATTCTAAATGCGTTTTACCTGGAAATTCTTCCAGGATACCAGTTACTGTGAAGGTTCCATAATCTTCATGATCGAGTGTTTTACCGATGGGGTCCTGGCTACCAAAAAATTTTTGAGCCGTGTTTTTAGTTAATACGATTTGAAATGGACTTGAAAGGCATTCATTAAGATTTCCTTGTGTTAATTCAAAACCAAACAGATTAAAGAAATTTTGATTGGTCATTAAACCATCAACGGCAATAATCTTTGTTTGAAGTTTAAAGTTTCCGGAAGGTTGTCGGACCAAAGGAACCCACAGGTCAGCATAAGAGAATTCATGAGCAAATGTCTCCCCCAAAGGATATGGAGTAGTTGCGTATCGTTCACTCCCTCCTCCTTTTCGATTTGCATCAGTCAGTATTCGATAAATTTGATCTGAATTAGGGTGGAATTTATCAAATTGGTATGCATCTTTGATCAGCATGATGATTAACAAACATACACTCATACTGACTGCCAATCCAAAAATATTTATGAAAGAAAAAACGCGATGCTTTTTAATATTCCTAATCGCAACATTTATAAAATTTTTCCACATCACTAGTTTGATTTTTTCCTTAAGAAAATTGGTTTCTTTGATGTTACATGATTTGTATTATTCATTTCGTAAACTTTGTACTGGATTAGTTCGATTATTAGAATTAAGGAAAGTACATTTCCTTAAATAATTTGAATGATGTTTATGAGACTGAATAAATCAGCTAATTCCGTCCTTGATTACTTAAAGAGGCATATCCTTGCGGATAAATCCATCTTCGATTTCAATAATTCTGGTTCCGTAACCTGCATTTTTTTCAGAGTGGGTAACCTGAATAATGCTCATTCCTTCAGTATGCAATGATTTTAGCAAATCCATTATAACTTTGCCTTGAGATGTATGCAAGTTACCGGTAGGTTCATCTGCTAAAAGCAACTTTGGGTTTGAAACAATGGCTCTGGCTATGCCGACTAATTGCTGTTGTCCTCCCGAAAGTTGATGAGGAAACAAATTCTTTTTAGCCACCATATTAAACCGATCTAATAAATCAGCTATCCTGGATTGTCTTTCTTCTTTTTTTATTTTTCGGTAAAGCAGTGGGGTCTCTATATTTTCGTATACGGTAAGTTCATCGATTAGGTGATAAGCCTGGAATATAAATCCCATGTAATGCTTATGTAATTCATGACGTTTTTTTTCTTTCAGTTTATGTACCGGTTCGTCAAAAAAAAGATATTCACCCTGGTTCGCCTGGTCCAACATGCCAATAATATTTAACAAGGTACTTTTCCCAGCGCCGCTTGGTCCCATAATAGTCAGGAATTCCCCTTGTTGAACATCAAGCGTCATATCTCGAAGCACCCAACTCTTTTGTAAACCGGAAGTGTAATACCTTGCTATTTTTGAAAGTGTTATCATCAATCGAAACGGTTATAGATATTGCTTCACAACATTTTCTGTTACCACTTGACCATCAAGCATTCTAATGATGAGGTTTCCAAATTCTGCACAATATTGCGAGTGGGTTACCATTAGGATTGTAGTACCACTTGCGTTGAGCTCAGATAAGATTTTCATGACTTCATCTCCGTTGGCAGAATCCAGATTTCCCGTAGGTTCATCGGCCAAAATCAATTTTGGTCGATTGACTATTGCTCGGGCAACTGCTACTCGCTGTTGTTGACCTCCGGAGAGTTGCTGCGGAAAATGATTTCTACGATGCATGATATTCATGCCTTCCAAAAGCTCTTCCACGCGCGTTTTTCTTTCAGCACTAGGAACTTTGGTATACAACATAGGCAGTTCAACATTCTCAAATACGGTCAATTCATCAATTAGATTGAAACTTTGAAAAACAAATCCCAGGTTGTGTTTACGGACATTTGATCGCTTCCGTTCCGGAAGGTGTCCTACTTCCTCGCCATTAAAATAATATTCACCCGAGGTCGGATTGTCAATCATACCCAACACATTGAGTAAGGTGGATTTGCCGCAACCGGAAGGGCCCATTACACTGACGAATTCACCTTCTTTAATTTCAATATTGACCTCATTTAGTGCAGTAGTTTCTACCTCATCGGTTTGGTAGATTTTAGTCAGGTTTGTAGTCTTAATCATATCTCGTTTTTATTTATTTATATTAAGCGATTACAATTATTTTAATACTAATTCGTCTTTGTCTCCAAAATTTTCATAGCTGGAGACAATCACCACATCCCCTACATCTAGTCCTTCTTCCACCAAATAATAATTGGGATTTTGACGACCCAGCCTTACATTTACTTTTTGGGCGTTACCAGTGCTTTGATTGATCAAGTAGACCCAATTACCTCCGGTGGTCTGATAAAAACCTCCCCGTGCTAATAACTTGCCTTTTTCTTCTGCACTGAGTTCTAGTTTTACCGATACCGACTGCCCGCGTTTAATTCCTTCTGGTGCTATGCCAGTGAATATCATATCTACTAGAAATGCTCCATTGGTAACCTGTGGATAAATTTTGTTAATACTTAAATTATACGCTTCCCCAGCGAATTGAAATGACCCTAATTGATTAAGAAATACCCTGGATATATAGAATTCATCCACCCGTACCTGAATTTTAAAATTATTCAGGTTGTCCAGGGTAGCAATATTCTCGCCCTGGGTAACGAGTTCTCCAATTTCTAAATTCAACCCTGAAATTTGACCATCTATTGGTGCAGTTACCAATAGATTATCTAAACTCTGACGGGTAATCTGTAAGTTGCGTTGCATTAAATCCAATGAGGATTGCATCTGAGTTTGTTGGAGTTCTTGGTAGGCACTATCTTTTGCAATAGTTGCTTTAAATAAACTTTGCCTTCTCATTAAGTTTTCATATTCATCTTCCATTTCTTCCAATTCTACTTTTGAAATAACTTTGCCTTCATACAGTTTCCTGTTGCGCCTCAGTCGCTTAGTGTTCAGATCAATCTGGTATTCGACGTTGAGTGCTTGTTCTTTAAGATTGAGGCTCTGCTGTTCCATTAAAAGTGAAGTATTTCTGATCTGGTTGATCTGTGCGATAATCGTTGCCTCTTGATTAAGAAACCTTGATAGTAAATCCGGATTGGAAAGTTTTAAGATAATCTGCCCTTTTTTGACCATAGCACCATCTTCTACTAATCTTTCTTCCACTTTTCCTCCTTCCACCGCATCAATGAATATGGTCTTGATAGGTTGTACAACTCCAGTCACTGGGATGTATTCCTGAAAAATCCCGGAATGTACGGTGTCGATTAACAACCGATCGGTGATTACATTTAATTTAGACGTACCGGAATTATTGTAAATGTTGGTGCCCACAAAGCCGATCAACGCAATCCCTAGAATTATTAAAACAATTCTTTGCCAGGTCCAGGTTTTCTTTTTGATTTTTCGATCCATCGCTTAATTTATCCCATTATGCTTATTTAGTGAAATCTACGTGCCAGTTTTTAAATGTGCTAATTGTCTGAATATTATATATATAGTATTTCTATATATTTTAAAATTTGTTCAATTTCGAACGAAATGATTGTTCGATATCGAACAGCTGATTTACGGAATTCTATTACAAAGACTCTTGAGGACGGCAAAAAGTTGCTCTTACACAGCTAATCTTCAGATCATTCAGCGCCTAAACTATCTATCGGGTTGGAATATAGCCAGGTAAGATGTGTTTATCATCCCTTGCTGACATGTGCAATAATCCTCTCATCGCATGTATTATAGAAAACCTCATAAAACCAAAACTGGATAAATTCCCGAAATGAATCCGATCAATATGCATATCTATACAGCAAGAAGTTGGTTTGAGAATTAAAATTTATAGATGACTACTGGCCAGCTAATCGATTGAAATAAAGTCAAGGAAGCTTTTACCAGTAAGATACCAATTCCCTTTGATTGACAACCCGGTTAGATTGATCATTTAGAACAATCTATCTTTTTTGAAAAGTGTTCGGAAAATAATTTTTTGGTTGTTAAAATAATTGCTTTGGTTTTTTAATTAAAATTGTTGTTAAGGCCTAGTAACCATGAGTCATAATTGAATTAAATCTTCAATCATTATGCAAGCTATCCACCGGATTGGATATAGCCGCTTTTATTCCTAGTAAGCTAACTGTAAATAAAGCAACGATTAGTCAGCATATTCCGGGGACCATAAAAATCTATAGTGAAATATCTTTTTTAATATCATGATAGTACACTTATTCATTCTTTAACGTATCTGCCGGATTCACCGTAGCTGCTTTTACACTGTGAATGCTAATCGTGAGTAACGCAAGCGCTGCTGTAAAGAGTCCGGCCACTAGGAATATCCACCCGGGAATACCGATACGATAGTTAAAAT
>JAHEJC010000533.1 GCA_024639065.1 Lewinellaceae bacterium
AAATGTATAAATCTATTAATGCAATAATTTTAGTTTTGTTGTTGACAGGTTTTGTATCGGCTCAAAGCACGCATAAAAAACTGAGACAGGGTGATAAAGATTACAAGTCTGGAAATTATTCATTGGCAGAAGATAATTATCGAAAAGCCTGGGTTGAAAAACAGAATAACAAAGGAGGATTTAATTTAGGGAATAGTATCTATCAGCAGCAGGATCGTTATGAAGAAGCTATCAAACAATATGAATCCCTGGCCAATTTGAGTGAAGATCCAGCATTAAAAAGTAAAGCGCTGTATAACCTGGGTAATGCACATTACCAGCAACAAGAATTTGACAAAAGTATAGATGCTTATAAAAATGCGCTTAAGCTGAATATGCAGGATGAAGATATTCGTAAAAACTTAATGCTTGCTATGCAAAAGCTTCAACAACAACAAAAACAGCAACAGCAGCAAAAGAAAGATGACAAAGATAATGAGGAGAATGACGAAGAACAACAGCAAGAACAGCAGCAACAGCAAGATCAACAACAACCCCAAGACCAACAAGAACCAAAACAACAAGAACAAGAAGAAGTGAGAGATTTAAGTAAAGAGGAAGCAGAACAATTATTAAAAATAATCGAACAAGAAGAGCAAAAAGTGCAAGAGAAACTCAGAAAAGCAAGCTCTAGCAAAAAAAAGCCATTAAAAGAATGGTAGTGTAGTTAAAAAATTGAAGTACAAAATGAAACATCATTTACTTTTATTCATCTGTTTTATTTTCATGGCAACTTCAGATAGTTTCTGCCAAGACTATAAATTTTTTGCTGTTGTTCCTGATACGGTAGCACAGGGAGAACCTTTTGAGGTGAAGTTTACCTTGGAGGATGGTAAAGGGGAGATAGAAGCCCCTGAATTTTATGGATTAAAAATTGTTGGTGGACCCAACCAATCTTACACTACGGCTATTGTAAACGGAGACATGTCTCAATCTATGTCGATTTCGTATACCGTTGTAGCTGAAGAAGAAGGCGAATGGGTGATTGAACGTGCCACCGCAGAAATTGATGGGACATTTGTTGAATCTGAGCCAGTTACTATTGTGGTGAACAAGGAAGGTCCCGTAATTCAGAAACATCTAACCGGGAAAGATGATTTTGTATTTGATGACCCTTTTCGATTATGGAATAAGAAGCCCGAAATAAAGACTGAAAAACCCAAGCTATCCAAAAAAGATAGTATTCTTAAAAAGTATAAGGTCAAAAAATTTTAGATACTGAACTATGCGTATCATATTGCTGCTGGGATTTATTATTGGATATGCATTGAATAATATTGCACAAATTAAGTTTGAACTATCTGCGGATGCCAAGCAAGTGCTTGTTGGAGAATATTTAACGGTTACCTATACCATTTTTAATGCAAAAGGTTCCAATCTAATTCCTCCATCTTTTGATGGATTTAAAAGGATGGGTGCTCCAAGTCAGTCTTTTCAATCCAGGAGCATAAACGGTCGCACAACTATTCAAACCGCATATTCATTCGTTCTACTAGCTCAAAAAACCGGGAGTTATAAAATTGGAAGTGCCAAGATTTCTGCCCAGGGGAAACAGTATGAATCGAATACACTCATTATTGAAGTCTTAGAACGGAAATCCAGACCTGCTGATCAGGAAACTTTAAATCCGGTATATGTGAATCTGGAATTAAGTACTGATACGGCTTATTTAGGGCAACAGGTTCTACTGGATTATAAGCTATATACGACAGTGAATGTTCGTAATTTTGATATTCGTTTTGAGCCTGAGTATGAGAATGCCTATGCTGTAAATATTCCTACCTATAATAATTTTCCAAATCAACGGGAAATTATTAATGGGGAATCCTATGTGACCAAAGTTATGAAACGCGTCGCTCTGTTTCCTATGCAATTTGGAATTGTAGTCCTGGAACCTGCTACCATCAATTTAGGTATTGAATACGATGACCCAAAAAGTAGAAGCTTTTTCTTTCGTTCTAAATTAAAAATGGAACGGATCCAGACTAATGAAGCTTCCATAACCATTCTGCCTCTTCCGGATAATGCACCAATTGACTTTAATGGAGCTGTAGGTGATTATGCAATGAGATCCTATATCAAACAGAGGACCTGCAAAACCAATGAAGCACTATCGATGATTATGACCATAACAGGCACAGGCGATGAAAAACGGTTATTACATCCGGAGCTTGACTTTGGGCCGGCTTTTGATATTTATGACCCCAAAGTAATGACCGCTAATAATGACATTACTGGACCTATTATAAAAGCTACTAAGCAACTTGAATATTTAATTGTTCCAAAACAAGCTGGTGATTACACCTTAAATCCTTCCTTTTCCTATTTTAATCCGGATAGTGCTAAATACATGACGATTAAGAATGAAATACCTGTCAGAGTGCTTCAAGGTTCAGGAACGATAGCTTCAAAGATCCCTGCAAACATCGAAAAAGGTAAAGAAGATATACGGTTTATTCACACCACATTTAATTTAAAATCTCATAGAAAAACCTTCTTTGGTTCAGTATTGCATTATATTTTTCTAGCCATACCAATAGTTGCACTTTCTATAGGAGTATTGTATAAACGCCATCTGGTCAATGAAGGCAACCTGGATATGTCGGTTATAAAGAAACGACGAGCCCGAAAAATAGCATTCCAACGATTGGCCCAAGCTGATGTTTTTAAAAAAGAACAAAATGCAAGAAATTTCTATGATGAAATCTCAAAAGCTTCATTAGGTTATGTCTCTGATAAGTACAATATTCCATCTTCCGAATTATCCAAAACAAATATAAAAGAAACCATTTTTAGACAAGGTCATTCTGAAATTATCCAAGATCGATTTCTACAAGTGCTTAATACTTGCGAGATGGCATTATTCGCTGGACAGACCAGTGCAAAAAACTTGGAAGATGTTTATCAAGAAGCAGTGGAACTAATTGCATCCATGGAAGAAGAATCCACCAATTAAACTGAATCATATTAGCCACGAAAAGGACATCGTATTAATATTCACCCAACTTTCCCACACTTCAAAGTCAACAATTATTTCAAAATAAACGCCTCATTGGGATTAAGCAATTCTAATATCGATTTAAGTGAAAGGATGCAATTTATTTATCTTATGCGTGGGAACCTCAAAGTGATCAGATCCTTATAAAAAATTCCAAGAGAGCAATTTTAGAAATGAAATTAGAATCCGATTTATGGTCTGATGGAGTGTCAATTCCATTATATATGGTTATTTCACAATCAAGCCGTAAATTTGAAATTGTGATTCAATCACACCAGACAGTTGAAGAAAAAACACAAGATGCATCTATTAACGACAAAGTCATTTATTGGTTTATTTGGCTTGTTCTTTACATTCGCGCAACTAACTACTGCGCAGGATTTTTCTCAAAAATCAAGCACGATTGGATTAATAGGAGGTATTGAGCTAGGACCATTATCCTGGAAGTCTGATGACCTTGACTTTGTAAATTATGTAAATGGATTAGGTATTCGAGCACAATTACGATATGGGATCAATGAATTTTTCAGTGTTAACATGCATTATCTACAATCTTTTAATTTAACAGATTATTCCGGAGGAGAAGATTTTTCGGTTAATGCATTTCAATTTGGAGGCCGATTTCATTTGATGGAAACTGCCAGCCAGTGGAGACCTTTTTTAGGTGCCAGTTTAAGTTACAGTACAAGTAATCCTGAATTGGTCATTATTGACTCAGGCATCCAAGGAATAAGCTCGATCAAAGGTTTAGGTATTGGCCTT
>JAHEJC010000144.1 GCA_024639065.1 Lewinellaceae bacterium
AGCCTTTGTTGAAGCATTTGGCTATATTTTAATCATCCCTACTACTTTCCGGTAAATGACGGATTGCGTTTTTCAATAAATGCAGCAAGGCCCTCTTTATAGTCAGCAGTTTGAGAAGCAGAAGTCTGTAGCTGTTCTTCGATTCGTAGCTGAAGGTCCAGATCATTCCCCATGGAATCATTTAAGGCTCTTTTAGTCAATCCAAGTGCTTTGGTAGGAAGTGCAATAAGTTGATCAGCCAATTCGGCAACTTGCTCTTCTAGCAATTCATCTTTAACAACTTGATAAATCATACCCATATGGTAGGCTTCCCTGGCCGAGACTTCGTCACCTAGCATCATCAAAGCGGATGCTCTTCCCAAACCAATCAATCGAGGTAGGAAAAACGTGCCCCCACTGTCGGGAATAAGTCCAATTTTTGAAAATGCCTGAATAAAACTTGCTGACTCTGCAGCAATTACCATATCACAGGCTATAGCAATATTAGCCCCAGCACCAGCTGCTACACCATTGACGCAACCAATAATCGGCTTCAGCAACCACCTGATTTTCCGAATAATTGGATTATAATGTTCTCCAACAATCCTTGAAAATTCAGGTCCATTAGGATCCACAACTTCCTTGAGGTCTTGTCCTGCGCAGAAGGCCTTGCCATTTCCTTTGATGATAATCGCTCTAACCTCTTCATCATCTGCGCATTTATTGAGACATTTCTGAAACTTCAACGCCATTTCCCGATTGATAGCATTATATACTTCAGGTCTATTGAGGGTAATATGTGCAACAGAATTCGTGATTTCGAAAAGAATAGAATTCGACATAGTTAAATAATTTAATCAGTCATTTGCTAAAATATTAAATAATGCAGCCTCAAAAAATACACCTATGAGCAATAAATTAGTTCTTTTTCTTAATTCCAGAAATTAAGAGTTTGTACATACTTTTATTGATCATGTCTAAATCAACACCTTTGTTTGGCTTATAATATTCATGGACCCAGGTCATTGAGTTAAACAAAGTTTTCATAATGAAAACGGGATCTAAGTTTTTAAAATGACCCAATTTAATGCCCTCTTTAAGGATAGAAATAAATTTTTTTTCATACTCTTTTTTCAATTTTAAAAATTCGCTCAATTTTGGTTCTGACATATGAATATATTCCTTATTAAATACATTAAAATTGGTCTGATTTTCAGTAATTATCTTTAAATGTAATTCAATAATATCCTTCAGCTTTTGTTTGGCACTATGGGTATCTCCAAAGATCGTTTCAATTCCATCAGCAAATTGTTTCACAACATCAAAGCATACGGCTTGTAAAATCTGTTCTTTTGAATTTATGTGCGAGTACAGGCTAGATACTTCGAGTTGAACTTGAGTGGCTAATTCGCGCATAGAAGTAGCAGCATATCCCTTTTCATGAAATAATTTTGCTCCAGCTTGATAGATATGTTTTTTCTTAGAATAAGGTTCGATCATATAACAACTTGTTTCTAAAGTTTAAGTGGATCGCAATTAATCTATTTTAAAATTCCAAAAGATACCAATTCTAGAAGGCAATTCAAATTACATCTGGAAGATTTGAGGAAACTAAATAAAAAAACGCTACAAACTTGTAGTTGTAGCGTTTTTTAAATCTCGATTATTCTTTGTACCGGATCCTTAGGACAATCCGTTGACGAAAGTCATCAACTTACTTTTTAGGTTATCAGCTTTATTTTTATGCCAAGTATTTTTTTTCGCTAGTTTATCGATCATACTTACCACTTTCGGTAGAAATGATAAAGCTTCTTTTTTATCCGTCATATCACGCAATTTCCTAATTGCTGTTCGGGCAGCTTTTTTATAATAACGTTGTCTCAGTCTAATTACTGAATCCTGTTTTATTCTTTTTTTTGCTGACTTATGATGAGCCATAATTTTTTTATTAATTTTTAACGGACCGCAAAGATATTATTTTTACCTAAAAAGTAAAACACTTAGGCCCAAAGTTTGTAATAAGAATTAATTAAAACAACTTCAAATTCAGGAAATAAATGTACTATACCTAATAATTACTCACGATTTTAAATAAATGATTGAACATAGTTTCATTTGGAAGTTTATACATAAATTTACCCTTGCAAAATAAATTTTTCTCATAACATGAAGGATTATTCCTACGTCTTTAATGCACACCCGAGTTACATAGATGCTACCTATCAACGATATTTAAAAGATCCGAAGAGTGTAGAAGATGGTTGGCGATCGTTTTTTGAGGGATTCGAATTTGCCGGTGAAAATGGCCATTCTTCCATTTCCGAGCATTTAGGCGCTGATTTGGTCAAAGAATATGCTGTGGTGTCGATGATACACGGATACAGAAATCGTGGGCATTTGCTTTCTACAACCAATCCGATTCGGATACGTAAGGATCGAAAGCCTTATTTGGCAATTAATGACTATGGGCTAGAAGAATCGGATAAAACTAAAATTTTTAAGGCCGGTTTAGAATTAGGTCTGGAAAATGCTACGTTGAAGGATATTTTAGATAGACTAAAAGGCATCTATTGTGGAAATATCGGTTTTGAATACGCCCATATTGAAAATAAAGAAAAAAGGATGTGGTTGAGAGAAAAAATAGAGGGAAGGAAGCTTGAGAATGATTATGGAATCGGGTTAGACAAGAAAAAGCGAATCCTCAGCAGACTTAATGGTGCAGTCGTTTTGGAGAAATTCCTACACACTAAATACGTTGGTCAAAAAAGATTCTCTCTTGAGGGAGGTGAGACGACTATTGCTGCTCTAGATGCAATGATCAATCACGGAGCTGCAGGAGGCGTCAAGGAATTTATTATTGGAATGGCTCATCGAGGTAGATTGAATGTGTTGGCTAATATTATGGGAAAAACCTATGAACAAATATTTTCAGAATTTGAAGGCACTGCAGTGCCGGATCTCAGTTTTGGTGATGGTGATGTCAAATACCACATGGGATATTCATCCATGGTAAAGACACCTGATAATCATAATGTTTATCTCAAACTTGTTCCTAATCCTTCACATCTTGAAGCAGTTGATCCGGTAGTTGAAGGATTTGCCAGAGCAAAAGTGGATTTGTTGTATGAGAGTCCTGACCAGATCTTACCGATTCTTATTCATGGTGATGCCGCATTAGCCGGACAAGGAGTCGTTTATGAAACTGTACAAATGTCTCAGCTTCCAGGTTATTATACCGGAGGAACAATCCATTTTGTTATAAATAACCAGATCGGATTTACTACAGACTTCGATGATGCCAGATCCTCAACCTACAGTACGGCTGCAGCTAGTCTGGTTCAAGCACCCGTCTTTCATGTTAATGGTGATGATCCTGAGGCAGTCGTTTATGCAATTGAATTAGCTGTGGAATACCGACAAAAATTTAATAATGATGTATTCGTTGACATGGTCTGTTATCGCCGACATGGTCATAATGAATCGGATGATCCAAAGTTCACCCAGCCAGCTATGTATGAGATCATTCATAGTCATCCTAATCCAAGAGAAATCTATGTGAAGCAATTAGAAGAAAAGGGAGATGTGGAAAGGAAACTAGCGGAAGAAATGGAAAAAGCTTTCTGGGCAGACCTTCAGGCAAGATTAGATGAGATCAAGCAAAAACGCCTTCCATATGAGTATCAAAAGCCCGAATTGGAATGGAAAAAACTAACGCCCAGTAAAAGAGCAATTGACTTTCAATCCTCCCCTAAAACTGGAATCCCACTCAAGAAGATCCAGTATATTCTTGATAAACTTATTGATTTGCCCGAGTCCTTTTCGCCCTTATCCAAGGTCAATAGACTGTTGAAAAATCAATCAAAGCTGATCAAATCAAAACAATTGGACTGGGCATTGGCTGAATTATTGGCATATGGTAGTTTGTTGGCAGAAGGTACTAATATCCGGATGAGTGGACAAGATGTAAAGCGGGGTACTTTCTCTCATCGACATGCTATCTTCTCTGATACTAAAACATTTGAAAAATACAACCGACTGAATCCATTGGCCGCCGAAAATGCCACAATGCGAATTTACAATTCACTATTATCAGAATTTGCTGTTTTGGGATTTGAATACGGTTATTCTATGGCTTCTCCGCAGTCGTTAGTCATTTGGGAAGCCCAATTTGGCGATTTTAGCAATGGTGCACAAACCATTGTAGATCAATTTATAGCCGCCTCAGAAAGTAAATGGAGAAGAATGAGTGGATTGGTGATGTTGTTACCTCATGGCTATGAAGGCCAAGGCCCCGAGCATTCCAGTGCTCGATTAGAACGATTTCTGCAAATGGGAGCGGAATTTAATATTACAGTCGCTAATTGTACTACGCCAGCGAACTTTTTTCACCTCATGCGGAGACAGATCATCCGGAATTTTAGAAAACCATTGATTGTAATGTCACCAAAATCATTATTAAGGCATCCGCAATGTATTTCAGACATTTCAATGTGTAAAACAGGGACTGCTTTTCAAGAGATTTTAGATGATGATCAGGTCACAGCTAAAACTTTAAAACAAGTGAAAAGGGCTGTCTTTTGCTCTGGTAAAGTATATTATGATTTATTACAAAAGAAAGTAGCTGACCAGCGAAATGATGTAGCATTGATCAGGGTTGAACAATTATATCCTATGGCTAAACAGCAAATGGACCAGTTATTTGAGAAATATAATCATACTGAACTTTTTTGGGTGCAAGAGGAGCCGGTCAATATGGGTGCATGGCAATATTTACTTTCATTCTATAATGACAAAGGATTCAACGTAATATCCAGAAAATCTAGCGCTTCACCAGCTACAGGGTTCAAGAAAATTCACGACGAACAGCAAAATGAAATTATCAGGCAAGCTTTTGATATTTAACTCCTGGAAAGACTAAATGAAACTATTTAGGCCCATTTACCAACAATAAGCTCAAGCCCCAAAAGTATTGCTTCTCCTTATAATTTGGTTCTAATCCTGCAATTAGAAAGGTAGTATTTGCATAGTTTAAGTCCTTCCAGGTGAATTGATAAAATGGACGCAGTACCAATTGAACTGAAGCAGGTCTACCTATAGATATCTCTAGGAAGAAAAAGTTTCCAAAAGTGTGATGATTCAACAATTTTAAACGAGGTTCATTATAACTAGCCTCTAATTTGTTTGAGAATGTATTTGTTGATATACCCAGGCCAGCACTTAGCGGACCGACTGATAAAGCAGACTCTAAGGTGATTGTAGTCCAAGATAATGCCCATCTTTCTGAAAGGTCCCTACCGTCGGTAGTACGTTCAGCTCTTACCGATTTAAGTTTTTGTTCCCAAGCTAATCCAATAAATCCCCGATCTGATCGGCGCCGAATTCCAAAAGTAGCACCATGCATATTGTTTATTTCCTTAAATGATTTAATATCCCAATCATTTAAGTCATTGCTTAAGGCCAATGCTTGATTATAATGATCAAATTGCGGAATGGAATAGGTATATCCGGAAACAAAATTCAAAGATTGGCCTAAGCATACAATTGACCAGCCAAGCAGTAAACAGGTAATTATGTAGAGTTCTTTACCAGGCCGTAAATTCATTTTTATGTTTGTCTAAATTTATTTTTAGATTAGTCTAAATATTATTGATACTGATCGCTTAAATGTCTATATTTGGCACAAGATACAAATACTAGTTTACTCTATGAAAGACATAAAATTCATTATTTTTTTTAGTTTTTTCTTCAGCTTTGGATCTATGATGTATGCTCAACTTACCCCTCAAGAAGTTATCCAAACAGCTGAAGATAAGCTGAGGGGGACCTCTAGCGAAGCCATTATGAAAATGACGATTGTAAGACCTAAGTGGAGCCGGGAAATAGAATTACAGGCTTGGTCAAGAGGAGAAGAATTCAGCCTAATAAAGATTACTAGCCCGGCCAGGGATAAGGGAATCGTGTTTCTAAAGCGCGGAAAAGAAATATGGAATTGGCAGCCAAGTATTGAAAGAATGATCAAGTTACCACCTTCTATGATGATGCAATCTTGGATGGGTTCCGATTTTTCAAATGATGATTTAGTCCGTCAATCTTCATTAATAACCGATTTTGATCATAAATTTCTTCCTGAAAAATTGGTTGATGATAGAATGTGTTATGTGATTGAACTTATACCTCATGAAGATGCGGCAGTGGTATGGGGCAAAGTGATTATGTGGATTGATAAAAAGGATTTTTTACAACTAAAATCCGAATTCTTTGATGAAGAAGACTACTTGGTAAATACTATCTATGGAAAAGAAGTAAAACTATTCGGTCGTACTTTACTCCCATCAAAATTGGAGGTAATTCCTGAGGAAGAAGAAGGAAATAAAACCCTGATCGAATATATGAGTCTTACATTCGATACGCCCTTAGAAGAATCATTTTTCTCCATTCAAAATGCCAAACGTATTAAATAATGTTATTTAGGCTTGCATGGAGAAATATTTGGAGAAACAAGCGAAGGACATTGATCACTGCTGCATCGGTTTTCTTTGCTGTTTTCCTGGCCTCGAGTTTAGCTTGTATTCAGAAAGGGACCTGGGATCACATGTTGGATAATGTAGTTAACTATTATTTTGGTTATGTTCAAGTGCATGCTGATGGCTTCTGGGATGATCGGTCCATCAACAACTTGATGACCTATGATCCCCAAGATTTTAAACAGCATTTGTCCGATCAAGTGTCAGATGTGGTCCCACGTTTGGAATCTTTTGCACTTGCCTCCGTGGGTGATCAAACCAAAGGGGTCATGCTGGTGGGCATCGATCCAGAGAAAGAGGATGCCTTGACATCCATCTCAAATAGATTAGTTCAAGGCAGAATGATTGCTGATCATGGTTTGCTGGTAGGAGAAGGTATTTTGGAAAATCTTAAAATCAAGTTAAATGATACGATGATTTTAATCAGCCAGGGCTACCATGGTGCAAATGCTGCCAATCAATATCCAATAGTCGGAGTTGTCCATTTTGCTTCTCCTGAATTAAATAAACAATTAGTCATGATGCCGCTTGCTCAGGCACAAGATTTCTTTGGAACAAATAATAATCAATTAACCTCTCTAGTTATGAACATTCAAGCGAAAGAGGCAGTACCTGAAGTATTGACCACTTTAGAGTCTTCGCTGGCAGAAGATCCATTAGAAGTAATGGACTGGGAAAGTATGATGCCTGAATTAACCCAAGCAAAAGCCCTGGACACAGCTGGTGCCAATATTATGTTGCTGATACTGTATATCATTATATCGTTTGGAATTTTTGGCACCATACTGATGATGACCAAAGATAGAGCTTACGAATTTGGCATTTTGGTATCAATAGGCATGCGTAAAGGTAAACTCATGTTTATGCTTTGGCTAGAAATTGTAATGATAGGATTAATTGGCGCATTGGTAGGCATTGGGGTTAGTATGTTATTGGTCAAATATTTTGAATTAAATCCTATCAAACTAACGGGAGAGTTTGCTTCCGCCTATGAGGCTTTTGGCATGGAGCCATTACTTCCTGCTGCTTTCGACATCCCTGTTTTTCTTTTTCAGGCTTTGGCCGTTTTGATTATCACTACTGTTATGGCAACCTACCCTGCCTATGTTTTGTGGAAGCTGAAACCAGTTGAAGCAATGAAAAATTAATTAAAATGAGCATGTTACTGAAGATAGCCTGGAAAAATATTTGGAGAAGCAAAGTGCGTAGCTTGGTAGTTATTATAGCTATCGCTTTAGGCGTATGGGCTATCATTTTTATCAACGGTCTTACCGTGGGAATCACCAGGGCTTATATTAACAATGCTGTCAACTATGAGATTTCGCATTTGCAAATGCATCATCCCCAATATATTGAAGAAAGTATAATCAATTATCAAATACGCGAAGAGCTAAGTGATCTTCAGGAGGTTGAGGGTGTAAAGGCTATATCTCAGCGCATGCTTGCTAATGGAATGATCTCATCTCCTAAGGCTGCACGTGGAATTGTAGTCCGCGGTATACAGCCTGCTGCCGAGAACGCGGTCACTCATTTAAGTGATCTGATCATTGAGGGAGAGTACTTTGGTTCTAAGGCCAGAAATCCGATTATCATAGGTCAAGAGATTGCCGAAAAACTTAAGATTAAGCTCCGCCAAAAGGTGGTGATTACTTTCCAATCGAAAGGGGGTGATATTGTGGCTGGATCTTTTCGAATCATTGGAATATATAAAGCCAAGAATTCACAATACGAAAGCATGAATGTGTTTGTTGATCAAAAAGATCTTGCTGCAACTAACGGTGAAAAGATGATTCATGAAGTAGCTATTGTCGTTAATGATATCAATTCGATTGATCAAATTCAACCATTAATCGAATCAAAATATCCTGGTACATCAGTCAGAAATTATAAAGAGATATCACCAGATATAAGTTTGTATGAAAGCCAGATCCAAGTTAATCTAATAGTCATTATTATCATCATTATGTTGGCCTTGATTTTTGGCATTATCAATACGATGCTTATGGCTGTATTGGAACGAATTAAAGAACTGGGCATGTTAATGGCCGTGGGCATGAATAAATTGAATGTATTTATGATGATTGTTTTTGAGACCATTATTTTAGGAATCGTAGGTGCTCCTCTGGGCATGTTACTAGGCAAAATGACAATTAGTTACTTTGAAACCCGTGGAATTGATTTATCTAGTTATTCAAAAGGAATGCGCCAATTTGGAATGTCGGAAATTCTCTATCCCCATCTTGAAGGTAATGTATTTATTCAGCTAGCCATAGCCGTTCTGATAACCGCAATGTTAGCATCAATCTATCCTGCTTACAAAGCAATTAAATTAAGACCGGTGGAAGCTATTCGGTCCATTTAAAAGAAACATTATGAATGTAATTATAACCAAAGGAATTGAAAAAACGTACAACCCAAAAACTATTCCGGTGCACGCTTTACAGGGGGTTGATTTGACCATTAAGAAAGGTGAATTCACAGCCATTGTTGGACCATCTGGTTCAGGCAAAACAACTTTATTGAATATTATTGGTGGACTGGATCGCCCCACTAGTGGTTACATAGAGGTGGGAGGTAAAGACATATCTAAACTCAGTGATAATCAATTGATCGATTTTCGAAGAGAAAATATTGGATTTGTTTTTCAAGCTTATAATTTAATTCCGGTACTAACTGCTAAAGAAAATATCGAGTTCATCATGTTACTACAAGGGATACCTAAAGCCCAAAGGGATAAACGCACCCTTGAGTTATTGCATGCTGTAGGGTTAGATGATAAAATAAACAAACGACCTATAGAATTATCCGGAGGCCAGCAACAACGGGTTGCTGTCGCTCGAGCGCTTGCATCCAAACCGGCATTTATCTTAGCCGATGAACCGACCGCCAATCTGGATTCTTTATCGACTGTAAACCTCTTGGATATCATGGCGAATTTAAATATGCAAGAACATATTACTTTCGTATTTTCTACTCATGACCAGCGGGTTATAGATAGGGCTCGTCGAGTGGTTACCTTGGAAGATGGCGTCATTTCATCGGATGTATATGTAGATCAATGAAAAAGATATTAATAATTATATTAATATTTAGCGGATTACTTGCATATGCCCAAGAAGAAGAACCCTCCAAATGGGAAATAAACGGTTACCTCAAATATCTCCATACCTATTTCATTCTCAACGATTTTGATCTTCAGATCAGCGATCAACTGGTTCACCATAGACTTAATATTAAATATTTTGCTCATCCGAATTGGACGGTTAAAGTGGACTTTCGAAATCGCTTATTCTATGGTGAAAATGTGAAGCTCACACCTACTTTTAATGAGATGATTACCAATGCAAATAATGATTATCTCGATCTTTCACTCACTTTGTGGAAGTCATCAGGGCATGTACTACATAGTATGATGGACCGCGCTTTCATTGAATATAGCAAAGATAAATTGGAGATCAGGTTGGGTAGACAACGGATCAACTGGGGGATACAAACTTTCTGGAATCCCCACGATGTATTTAATGCTTATTCGTTTACCGACTTTGACTATGAAGAGCGACCCGGTAGTGATGCGTTATTAATTAAATATTACACTGGAATAACTTCAAGTGTGGAACTTGCAGTCAAAGCTGCCGATCATATTCAGGAAGGTACCATTGCCGGTCTGTGGAAATTCAATCAATGGAATTATGATTTTCAATGGCTCATTGGCTATTTCCGTGACAACATAGTGACCGGAATAGGCTGGGCTGGTAATATAAAAAACGCTGGCTTCAAAGGAGAGTGGGCTTACTATGGCGGTTTGGATGACCAAGCTTCTAGTTTTTTGGGCTCATTGGGTGTTGATTATGTCTTTGGAAATAGCTGGTACGGATCATTGGGATTTATGTATAATTCACTTGGTTCAAAGGACGATCCAATCAGTAATTTATTCGATTTTGAATTGTCATCTAAAAACCTGTATCCCTACAATTCAGCTCTATTTGTTACCCTAGGAATTCCAGTCACTCCATTAACCAGTGCGAATCTCTCTATTATTTATAGTCCGGTAAAATCAAGTCCGCTCTTTCTAAATCCAGGAATGACTTTTTCCATTGCCAGTAATTGGGATTTAGACCTGATAGGACAAGTATTGTTCAATAAAACCAACAAATATTATAGCCCGGTACAAGCTTTGTTTTTAAGGATTAAGTATAGTTATTGATGATTCAATAGTAGAATTAGAATTAATTGGGTCCAACTATTAAAACAAATTCTCCCTTTAGTGTAATCTTTTGAATATGGCCATCCAGCAACTCAGTAAAGGTGGTAGTAATAATCTCTTCGTGAAGTTTAGATAGTTCTCGGGCGATACATATTTCTCTATGAGGCATTACTTCTGCTAATTGTTCGAGGGTCTTTATTATCCTAAATGGGGATTCATACAAGATGATAGTATAGGGGTAATCTTTCAAGAATTTTAGCCGGGTCTGACGACCCTTTTTCTTGGGTAAAAATCCTTCAAAATGAAATCGATCACTAGGCAATCCGGAAGCCACCAGTGCAGGTACGAAAGCAGTGGGTCCAGGCAGGGCCGTAATCTTCAAGTGTTGATGGTGACATGCTTTGACCAGCAAGTACCCCGGATCACTGATTCCAGGAGTTCCGGCATCACTGACCAATGCAATATCAACGCCTTCCAATAACTTTTTCGCTATTCGTTCCACCAATGCATGTTCATTGTGAATGTGGAAAGACTGCAACGCCGTATGAATGTTATAGTGAGTGAGTAGTTTTTTGGTGACTCGGGTATCCTCTGCTAAAATCAGCTCAACGGACTGGAGAACCTCCACGGCTCTGAAAGTAATGTCTTTAAGATTTCCAATGGGTGTAGGTACTAAATAAAGCATTCCTAATTTGAAAAATTAGACTTCAGCTAGCTCAAATTGATAACTTTCCATGATCATATTTGCCAACAACTTTTTACAAGTTTTCTCGACCATTTCTTCAGCCGCTTGATGGTTTTCTGCTTCAACGACTAGTTCGATGTGTTTGCCAATACGCACGTTGGAAATACCATTAATTTCCAGGTTATGCAAGTTATGTTCAACTGTTTTACCTTGAGGATCCAACAATTCTTTTAAGGGCATGATATCAATTTGTGCTATGTACTTCATTTTTACTTATAAAATGTTTTAATAAGGAACTAATGATATAAACTAGAATGATGGCTGAAAAAGCCCATTCTTGAATAAATATAAAGAGCAAAATGCTTACAATGATCAGGCTATAACGCCACTCATTCCCTTTCCATCCTTTTCCTTTAAACTTAAGGCTGAACATCCAAAACTTGCTCACCATAAGCAGGGACAAAAGTACAACAATGGAAAACAATAGTATTGGATTTAAGAGAACATTTGATGAGAATGAAGGATGCAACTGATGAATCAATAATAAACCAGCTACAAATCCAGTTGCCGCAGGGGTAGGCAATCCGGTGAAGTCGCCTGAACTGTCTTCCTGGACATTAAAATGCGCCAATCTAAGCGCTGCAAAAATGGTAAATATGAATCCTAGATAAGCCCACCAAGAGCTGTCATCCAAGGCATAATGAAGTAATTGATATAAAATAGCACCTGGAACCACCCCGAACGAGACTACGTCTGCTAAAGAGTCCAATTGCAATCCGAGCTCACTATCACTACCTAATAGCCTGGCAACATATCCATCTAGAATATCCGCTACCCCACAAAAAACGATGGCCCAAAAAGCATAAATGAATTGACCATTAAAAACAAGAATAATGGCGACACTTCCGACAAACAGATTGATTAAGGTGATAATATTTGCGACCGATTTACGCATAAAAAGGATTCGTTAAAAAACTACTCAGAATAAAACATGAAATTAGGCTTTCTTTTTAACATATATTTAAATCTCCCTGTACTTCTTCCTGTGGCACTTTAATTTTCCATAAAGCGTTACATTTGTGGACCTTTAAATAGTTGTATGTGCCGGATATTTATATTTATTATATGTTTTTATGCTTTTGGAATTTTATATGGTCAGCCGATCAATGATGAATGTCGTCGAGCTATTCGAATTGACAATGCAACGAACTACTGCTCCCCAATAAACACACTTTCCAATGAAGGAGCAACAGCTTCAAACTACGATCCTGCAAACTGCTGGTCAGAAGCTTCTCATGATGTTTGGTTTTCGTTTGTGGCCTTAGCAACCGATGTGAGTATTATTGTGAAAGGAAATATTGGCGACGACGCAGGTGGAACGCTCCTGCGGCCCCAAGCCGCTTTATATTCAGGGCAATGTGGCGGTAGTCTCAACGAATGGGAATGTTTGGCCGATTTAAACGCAAATAATATCGTTGAGCTTAAACAATCTGGGCTCATTTTGGGTACCACTTATTTTATCCGCATTGATGGAATGGACGATAATACCGGTTCTTTTCAGTTATGTATTCGAAATTTTCAACCGCCAACAGCACCCGGTCAGGATTGCAGAACTGCATCCATTCTGTGTGATACTTCCGCTTTTGTCGTTCAAACCGTTACTGGAGCTGGTCAAGAAACCGATGAAGCTAGAAATAGTTGCCTGGGTGTGTTAGTTGATATTAGTTCAGAACAACAATCTACCTGGTTTAAATGGGAAGCTGCGAACGATGGCATGTTAGAGTTTACACTAACTCCTCTAGATTCCAGAGATGATATTGATTTTGTGCTATACGAGCTTCCTGGTGGCCTAAGTGATTGTGATAACAAAGTCGTTTTAAGATGTATGGGTACTGCATGTGCAGGCCCTACGGGACTAAATATAGAGAGCAGTGATTTTGAAGAAGATTATAATTGTGATCCTGGAGAAGATGGTTTTGTGCGTGCTGTTCAAATGGTACCTGGTCAGGCCTATGCCTTATTAGTTAATAATTTTACGAGTTCAGGTGTTGGCTTTTCCTTTGAATTTGGGGGAACCGCAGAATTTGCAGGCCCAGTGCCTGATTTTGAAATCGTGCCTTCACAAGCTGCTTGTGGTGATACAATTACCATCGATGATCGTTCATCTTATCTTAATGGAGATATTGTAGGGTATAGTTGGACCTTTGGCGATGATGCAGATGTTGTAGCTGCTAATACACAAGGGCCTCATAACATTTCCTATAGCTCTTTTGGTCCAAAGTACATTTTATTACAAGTGGAATCTGATAAAGGATGTTTGAAATCAGAAATAAAAAGAATAGATATAGATACTTGTTGCAGCGCACTTAATGGGGACTTAATGCTTAATATTATTAATCAACAAGACCTTACCTGCTATAATATTCCCGATGGGTTCATCGAAGTGTCGGGTCAGACCTCCTATTCGTCAGATTATCTTTACGAACTGAATGCAAATGGTGATTTCGCTCCTTTTTCCTCATTTGAGGAGCTGGACATTGGCTTATACTCAATTGTGGTGATGGATAAATTTGGATGCACAGATAGCGTACAACTAGAATTAACCGAACCTGCAGAACTTATCGTTGATGCCGGTGAAGACGTGGCACCAGATCTAGGGATTAGTGTTGAATTCAATGCAACTTATGGACCTGCTGCGCGCATGGTGAATGGAACCTGGATATCTTCTAATGGAGATTCCATTCGTTGCCTCGATCCTTTATGTCTCTCAGTAGAAGTATTACCACCTGGTCCTACCGATTATATCATTACCATTGAAGACCAGAGTGGTTGTCTGGCCATGGATAC
>JAHEJC010000145.1 GCA_024639065.1 Lewinellaceae bacterium
GTTAGCGGGTGGAATTATTGCACCTGCCTCACCCTCACTTTACAGCAAGCCTCTATCCATTGAGGACTTTTGCATGACTGTCGTCCATCGGGTCATTGACTTATTAGACATGGATTTGAATAGCTATCGGTGGGGAAGTTGAACCGGCATATTGGCCTATTCGCAGATTGGCGTATTAGCAAGTTGGCGTATTCGCAGGTTGGCCACCTTTCAGTTCAGAAAAATAGCGTGGATTGGAAGTACTTAAAAGATCGAGGCAATAAGCAAATAATCAATTAGATTAGTATTACAGTTACTATACAATGTGTTGTGATAATGCCCCTTTGAGTGATACCTGCCACTTGGTTACAGATGAAATTTATTTACTATCACAAATAACCTGTTGTGCTTAAATTGGATGATTATCCTTACGTTATCTTGTTATTTCGGTTGACCCAGCTGGACCGCTTTACTTGGCCATTTTAATCTAGTAGCTTTACCTTACTTGTTGAAAACACATTATTTCACCAAATTTTAATTTATCAAATTTTGATTTATTAATTTTTATTAGTGGCTCTTTCTAAGTCGTTTCATTTTCAATATTTAGGAAAGTATACACTTTTTATGGAGAATTACGAAAGAAATCTAATTTCTAAGGCTTAGTTTTTTCAGCTCTATCTCCTTTTAAATATTGTAACGTGGCAAAGGCAATCAGACTACCAAAAACCAGTGTTTCAAAAAACAATGCGCCGGAAACAGTTGCCGTTTGCAACATATTGGAGGGCTCGATCGAAAATTTACTAAAAGTAAATGCCGGATCAACTAAGTAAATGATTAAATTAATTACCACCAAAGTTATCGCAGCTACAAAACTGGTCTTGAATCCTACTTTTAACCCTTTGACAAAAATGTCTCCTCGACTATTTTTGTTATAAATATTTAGAGCAATGATGATCATTAAGGCCAGCATGAGATAGTTGGAATATTTTAACAAGGGTTGGTAATCATGGCCAGAAAGTTGGAAAACGAATAGCACCAAAGCCATACCTAGTCCTGCGTATATTCCGAATTGTGTAGATAGATTGGATAAATTTATAATATCTTTTTTTTCTATTTGTTGCATAGTGATTGATGGTACTTAGTTAATAAATTAGATGAAGACAAATTCTAGGATTTACCAAGCCAGGCGTCTAACATCCATGACTTCTTTTCAATAGCTGATAAGTAACTACTGATTAGGTCAACCGTTCCTTCATCATTTATAGCACCTGCGGATTTAAGGATCTCTCGCATATTTTCAATCAACAATTTCTGATCACTGATGATTTTTAAAACCATTTCTCTGCTGTCTGCGGTTGATTTTTCCTTTATATCAGCTATCTTAAGGTATTCAGCTAATGTGGAAACCGGCTTTACACGAAGCGTTAAAATGCGTTCTGCAATTTCATCAATATTTATTTTAGCATCATTGTATAAGTCTTCGAATTGTTGATGTAAATCAAAGAAATGTTCTCCTGATACATTCCAGTGATAATTTCTCAAATTTTGATAATACACCTGATAATTCGACAATAGCCGGTTGAGATTTTTTGCAGTTGTTTCAATGGTTTGTGGTTGAATGCCTATATAGTTCATGTTATTTCTTGTATATTTTGATAATTAAAAGAATACTTTTTTATCTGAGTTTCGAGTAGCCTATTACGCGGCTAATAGTTCTTGCTGAACAATCTTTTGCTGAAGTTTCGAGCGACAATAATTGATTCGACTTTTTACTGTGCCTATCGGTATGTCAAGTGTATCAGCTATTTCTTTATATTGATATCCCTCTAAATACATTAAGAAAGGTAAACGTACTTTATATGAAAATTCAAAAATATTACTTTTTATCTCGTCTATTCTGAGGTTAGATAAGCCTCTGTTTTTAATTTTACTTACAGCAAACCTTGTAGGAATTTCTTCGACTGGCTTAGTAATTAGTTTTTGTTTTCGTCTTCGATTGTATTTGGTAATAAAGGTGTTCTTAATGATTGTAAAAACCCAACTCTTAAAGCTTGAACCCAACTTAAAGTTATTTTTAGCTTTGAAAGCTTTCAGTAAAGATTCTTGAACCAAGTCTTCGGCATCATATTTATTTCTAGCCAATTTTTTTGCAAATCGCACGAATGCGGTTCTATTTTCCAAGTATTTGTGTTTAAATTTTACTTTATTCATTTATTTTTTTGATTTCCTTTACTTATATAACCAAATTAATGCACAAAATGTTCATTTTATTGACATTTTATTTCATATTAGTGTTTTTTATTCACATTTATTGAATAGGCATGAAAGTAAATGGTAATTTCTAAGTTTATAATTCTCAAATTAAAGACAAAACTAACTAGGATGGTTGGTAAGTAAACTCGGAAAGAGATTTAATGATTGATTCGTTCGTCCTCATAAGATATTCCATAAGGTCTATAAATCCGTCCAAGTGATTTAGTAACTGATTACTTTCTTTACTATTATTAATCTGTTCTTTTTTTATCAGATAAAAGGCTTTGAATCCTTCTAAGACTTTTCTAATTTTAACTGTTTTTTCAACAAACTGCTGGATATTTTCTTCTTCTATTTGCCTAATTTTCAGTCTTTTATTCTCTACAGGCAGGATTCTATGGAAGGTGGGATAAGCTTTATTTACTTCCAATTTTTCTTCGATCAACGTCTTCAGACTAATATCAAAAAAACGAGCCATTTCAAGAATGATACGCAGCCTGGGCTCTACATTTTTACTTTCATAGGCGGCTATATTGCTTCGCTTGATACCAAGTTGTTGAGCCAGGACCTCTTGACTGATTTGACGTTTTTTTCTTAAGGTTTTTAGATTTTGTGCTAAATATTTTGCCATAGTTAAAATATATAAATGTTATTAAATATACATGAATACCGTCAAAAATGTTCGTTTTATTTACAATATTTCGCTACATTGAACTCATTATGTTAATATAATTAACGATATTTATCCGAATAAAGTGATTAAAAAGCTCAACAGAAAGAATATTCCGGCACCAACCCATTTTGGTAAAAATCTAAAATTTCTGCGTTTATTAAATGGAAAAAACCAAACTCAATTAGCTGAAGAATTGGGCCTAAATCGTAACAATATTGCCTCTTATGAAGCAGGTGTGGTCGAGCCAAATATCGAAAAATTTTTAAGCACTTGTACTTATTTCGATGTGGAGCCAAAGTCAATGCTCGAGCATGATTTATCCTTAAATCAAGAAGTTGTTATTAAAGACGCAGACGAGATCATTCTTTCAACAAAGTTGATGGATCACCTAGAGGCATTTATTAAACTTACTAACGAGATGACTACTGTTTATGAAGGCTACCGAACCTTACATGAGCTAAGAAAAGAAAGCCTCATTGATGCAAAAGATCGTCCTTTATATGCTCTGTACGAAGATTTTTTAGGGTTGCTGGATTTGTTAATTACTACAAATTGGGAAATGATCAAGCATATGTCGCCCGGAAGGTCTCAAGAGAAGAATAGCAATAACAACTATGCATCTTTTAGTTTAGATTAATATGGTTTAAATGATTATTTAAAAAAATTCGTAAAATCCATTTAGATCGTAGCTACTGGATGTAAAATGTTTTTGTGTTGACAAATTCGCGAATCCCTAAATGACTTAGTTCCCTTCCATAGCCACTTCGATTGATGCCTCCAAAAGGCAATCTTGGATCGGATTTGACAAATGCATTTACAAAACAACAGCCCGCATTCAATTTATTTTTTGCAATATCTTCTCCCCTCTTAATATCCTGGGTAAAGACACATGCACCCAACCCGAACGATGAATCATTTGCAATACGTACAGCATCTTCTTCATCCCTTGCCTTAAATACAGAAGCAACGGGTCCGAATATTTCCTCATGATAAGCAGGCATCCCAGGTTCTATATCAGTGAGAATGGTCGGATAATAAAAGGAGCCTGGGCCTGATGGCAGCTTTCCACCTAGGATAATTTTAGCACCCATTTTGACGCTCTTTTGTACCTGAGCATGTACTTCCTCTCTTAAGTCAGTCCGAGCCATCGGCCCTAGATCAACCTCCTTCATCGGATCTCCAACGGTGGCCTGCTGCATCTTTTGAGTAAATAATTCCAGAAATTCATCATAAACCGGTTCAACCGCAATGAATCGTTTTGCACCAATACAGCTTTGTCCAGCATTTAATAGTCTAGACTGCGTACATTGCCCAGCAGCATGTTCCAGATCAGCGTCTTCCAGGATCAAGTAAGGATCGCTACCCCCTAATTCAAGTACTGATTTTTTTAAATGTTTGGCGGCGATGGAAGCAACCGCGGCTCCGGCACCTTCACTACCAGTCAAGGTAACGGCTTTTACTATCGGATTTTTAATTATTGCATCAACTTGATTACTGTTAATAAGTAAGGTTTGGAAGGCTCCGGCTGGAAATCCTGCCAAGCTAAATACTTCCTGAATCTTGAGCGCACTCTCCGGAACGTTAGAAGCGTGCTTTAAAACACCCACATTCCCAGCCATCAGAGCTGGTGCAGCAAATCGGAAGACCTGCCACAAAGGGTAATTCCAGGGCATAACCGCCAGAATGACTCCCAAGGGTTGATAACAAATACCGCTTTTAGTAGCATCCGTTTCAATAATTTCATCGGCCAGAAATTGACCGGCATGATCGGCATAATATTCACAGACCCAGGCGCATTTTTCAACTTCCGCAATGGCAGACCTGTACGTTTTGCCCATCTCTAAAGTCATTGTCCTGGCATATAATTCCTTTTGAGATTTCAAGACGTCACTTGCCTTACGCATTAATTGAGCCCGTTCACTCATCGGAACTTTTTTCCAGCTAAGCCAGCATTTTTGAGCTTGATCCAGCATCGTTTCTACGGTCTGATCACTATGTAAGTCGTAAGTTTGAATAGCTTCCCCATTTGCCGGATTGATAGATGTAATGGTGGACATAGTTTTTCTATTTAGATTTAAAATAATCGTCTAGTGATTGGGTAAGTTGTTCATTAACCTCCACCGAAATTGGAATTTCTATTAGATTTAAACTATTGGAGAAAATACATTTTTGTAACGTCTCTTGAAGTTCTTTTCGGGTCTGGGGTCTATAGGATGAAATACCAAAACTTTCACCTAGTTGCACAAAGTCCGGGTTGTCGATTTTGGTACCTGTAGACAGTCCTTTATTTCGGGTCTGCTTCCATTCGATCAATCCGTAATTATCATCATTTAAAATGATAATTGTGAACCCGGTATTAAGTCGCTTGGCAGTTTCTAATTCCTGAATATTCATTAAAGCTCCCCCATCACCCATCATACTTACGACAGGACGATTAGGATCCGCTACTTTTGCTGCGATTCCTCCAGGGAGTGAGATGCCCATACTGGCCAAACCATTTGAAATGATACATCCATTGGGACAATAGGTCTCATAGTTTCTAGCAATCCACATTTTGTGGGAGCCTACGTCACTGATCAAAAGTCCGTGGTCCGGAAGTATAGAGCGGACCATTTGAATCACCCCGGGTACATGAAAAGGGCTTTCTTCTGGCATACTGAATGCATGGATGGATTGGAAAATTCGCTCTCTGATAGACTGATGCCAAATCGGAAATGGATCTATATCAAGTTCTTGATGCAGTAAGTAAATAGAGCTAGCCAAATCTCCAATAATTTCAACATTAGGTATATAATCAGTAAATACCTCAGCAGGTTCAAAGTCCACGTGAACGATTTCTTTAGGCTCACCTGTGTTCCATCCCTGGGGATCATACTCAGCAATATCATATCCAATTGCAATGATTAGATCTGACTGTTCAAAGGCTTCAATCACATAATCTTTAAAACCTAATCCGACGGCACCTAGAGATAGATCCGATCGATCCGAAATAGCACCCTTTCCCATGAATGTGCAGGCCACAGGAATTTTAAAGGACTCGGCAAATTTTGTCAACGCATCACTTGCCCGATTTCTGATAGCACCATTTCCTGCAATGATTATAGGTTTATCCGCTTGGGCAATGAGAACCGCTGCTTTGATGATCGACTCTTGATTTGGATTGGGTCTACGTTGTTCATAGATGGCCAGCGGGTGCAAAGAATCATGCACAGTTTGTCCAGCAATATCCTCGGGTAATTCGATATGGGTAGCTCCTGGCTTTTCCTGCTGTGAAACTTTAAACGCCTTCCTTACAACTTCCGGAATAATGGAAACATCTTGAATGGAAGTATTCCATTTGGTAATTGGACTCATCATAGAACACACATCTATAATTTGATGACTTTCGTGATGCAGCCTTTCCAATCCACCTTGCCCGGTAATGGCCACCAGCGGTGCTTTGTCAAGAAAGGCATCAGCTACCCCTGTAATCAAGTTAGTGGCGCCCGGACCGAGAGTTGATAAACATACCCCAGCCCTTCCCGTGAGTCTTCCATAGACGTCAGCAATGAATGCAGCACCTTGTTCATGTCGAACAGGTACAAAGAGAATTTTACTTTTGGAAAGGGCAAAAAGGAAATCTTCATTTTCTTCCCCGGGGACACCAAAAATATGTTTTACGCCTTCCTTTTCTAAGCATTTCACAAAAAGTTCTGCTGCGATCATATCTAGTTACCTGTAATATTTTATTTATAACCACGATTATACATAAACATTAACAGACCTGGATGAAATTAACTCTAGAATTAATCTAATGACCATGAATTTTTTAGTTAAGAACAACTATACCTAAGTACACCGAAGCACAAAAAGTGCCTTCTTATTCGCATAATTACTTTGATTATTCCTTCAATTCTGATGGAGAAGCATCAATCAAAATTTCGGTGAGCAAAGAAGTTAAAGGAAAATCTTCACCTCAAATAAATAGCGGCAATCTTTCGAACAATTTCTGTTGGTTACCAGTAAGAACAATAAATAAAAAATAAATATGAGTGATTTTTCAGCACAACTTTCATCATCCTACGAAAACCTGGTAGACAAATTAACGGATTGGATGAACATGTTCATCCTTCAACTTCCCAATATTCTGATTGCTTTATTAATCGGTGGATTTGCCTTTTTTATCTCAAAATACATCCGGAGAGTAGCCGTCAAAGCCATATCTAAGTTTACTAAAAATAAGACCATTCTAAATTTAGTCTCTAACCTGACCGCTGTAATCTTTTCAGTGATCATGCTCTTCGTAATCCTAAGCATACTTAATTTAGGAAGCACCATTAATAAGATATTAGCTACAGCGGGTGTCTTGGGGTTAGCTGTGGGGCTAGCGTTGCAAGATCCGATGAACAACCTTTTCTCCGGAGTCTTTATGTCGGTACGTAAACTATATAAGATCGGCGATTTAGTTGAGACCAACGGATATTTTGGAACTATTTCAGATATTGATCTAAGGGCTACCAAACTGCGCTTACCCTCCGGTCAATTAGTAGTTCTTCCTAATAAAGATGTCATTCAGCGTCCATTGAAGAATTATTCTTCATCGGGTGAACGTCGGGTGGATTTAACCTGTGGTGTAAGCTATGGTGACGACTTGGATAAAGTACAACGTATAACGGTTGATGCCATTAAAAATTTATCCGGCCGGATAGAAAGTAAACCGGTTGACCTGGTCTTTACTGAATTCGGAGACAGTTCCATTAATTTTATCGTTCGATATTGGATCCCTGCCTCAAACCAAACCGATTTCTTGGTTGAAAGAAGTAAAGGAATTAAAGCGATTAAAGAAGCCTTTGATAAAAACAATATTATGATTCCTTTCCCCATCAGGACGCTGGACTTCGGTATAAAAGGTGGCGTGAACCTTAAGAAAATGATCCACCGGGAAATGTACCCAATGAATGAATCCTAATAATGCTATGGAAAAAATAACCAGTGTAACCATCCTTGAAGATATTCAATTGCTGTTGATGGACGACATCCAGGAATTGAAGCACATGCTTAATGAAGCAATCCCCGATAGTCAAAGCTATCAATTCATTCAAAGCATGATTGATGTAAAATATATAATGCTGCGTTTAATACCTGAAACCTCGTTGGTAAAATCAATGATTCCAACACCGCCCTACAAGCACGCCCCTGCTACATACAAAAAAGTCATGTCTTTTCATGCGGACTCTAATGAATCGAAATTATTGAGGGTAGTGGCCCGACTTGAAAACGATCAAATGGAATTCATTAAGCAACAACTTTTCAATCAGGGCATCAATCATCACAGTCGAAAAATATTAAACAATTTGCTTGGCATTTACATTAAAGAAACTGAACAACTAGAACGAGCCTTGCGAACCCGTCAGCTGCGTCCAATCATTCTCTAGGTGGTTACAAATCTGAAATAATTTCAAAATAATTTAATTTATTTCGAACATTTACTAAGGTCATTTAGTAAGAGGAGTGAGAAACATATTAATTAACTTAAAACTTTAATAAATGAATATTGAAAAAATAAAGAGTGCATTACAAGATCTAATTATTCGTCTGCAAGATGCTGAAGAAGGTTATCTTAAATTAGCAGATAATACAGATTTACAACCGTTAAAAAAACATTTGCTGGAATATGCCAATGAAAGACATAAAATGCATCAGAAATTGGAACAGCAAGTTACTCTCCTGGGAGGTGATGCTGAAGTTAAAACCAGTTTTCTGGGTGACCTCCACCGGATGTTTATAGGTATAAAGCTCAATACGTTGGGTGACAACATTGATTCCATCGTTACGGAAATTGAACGAGGTTCAAACAAATTATTAGATGATTATGCAAAAGTAATGTCAGAAGTCAAATTGTCCGATAATTTATTGGCGATTCTCTCCAGTCAAAAAGTGTTAATTGAATCCGAGATTATGGATTTGAAAGCGATGAAAGAAGCAGTCCAAACTGTCGCCTAATTTCAAATCAAGAATGCCTATTCTACCAATGGATAGGCATTTTTCCCTCCGTGAAACTCATTTTTCAATCTTTAAAAATCAAATTAATGAAATTTATAAATTTAATAATACTCTGTCTCTTTTTGATACAGATCAACGCCCAAAAACTAACCGTCGAAGACGGCTTCATACTTTACGAAGAAGATAAAGTACAAACTATTGATATTACCCTGGAACCAGAGGTCGATCTGATCAAAGATCGCTTTGAATCGTGGTTAAAAAATAATTATGATATCAACTTGAATGATAAAAAATTATTATTTTTTGATAAAAAATACATGACTGCTAATGGTGTCGTCATCCCAAAAATTTCAGCTACAAAATTAGATTTGAAGTTTAAGGTGGATGAAACCAAAAAGGGCATGACCAAAATTAAAGCGTTTGCCTCTTTGGGTTACGATAATTGGCTAAATGAGAATAAGTATCCGGCTGAATTTATGGCTTTTCGGGATGTGGTCTATGAATTTGTAGAAAACGCCATACCAAAATACTATTTAAACCAGGTAGAACAGAGTAAAGCACAATTGGCCGAGTTACAGGAAGAAGGTCAAAATCTTCAAGCTGATTTAGAAAAAGTCAGAAATAAAATTGATAAGTTGCAGAAAGAAAACGACGAACTCCTGATACAAATCAGAAATAACCAGGACAAAATTAACATTACTCAAGCCCGAATTAATTTTCGGTCCAAAGAATATTATAACGTCAAAAAGAAACTAAATAATGACAACGTCATTATAGAACGTTAATAAAGATTAATCAAAAAATTAGGTTAAAACAATTGACTAGGCGAATTACCGCTTGTTCCAACAAAACGTAATTCACAAAAACTAAAAAACAGGTCACGCATAATCAACACTTTATTAATTATCGCCTTAATCGCAGGACTTCTTGGATTTACTGGTATCGCTGGAGCTTCAGTTGGTATAGCAAAGATTGTGTTTTGGGTTTTTCTTGTATTGTTACTGATCTCGGTTGTATTCAAGATGTTGAAAAAAGTATAACGTAGGAAAAAAAATTATTAATAAGCTATGGCTACTCCTTGATCCGAGGAGTAGCTTTTTTAAAAATACTGCAAAATGATCGTCGTAGGTATTATTATGGGCATATATTTATTAATTAAAGATACAATTGTTGATAATTGATAAAATAAATTGGGTTATTAGACAGGTTCAGAATGACTGACAATTCATGGGTAAACAAAATCAAATAGGAAGGAATGGGTATATCATTTCCTTTAGGGTTAGATAATGTTCAAGTAATCATAATAATAATAGAGAATATCAAATACTTTAACTTACGATAATATAATTCACAAAGAATAAAGGCTGAGGCTCTAAGGAACAAAAAGATTCCGACTAGCAGGCCAAAGAAAGGAACGCGAAGAAGGCTCAAAGGGATAAGCAAGTGGATTGCATAAAGAATCACCCAGGAGTCTCAAAGAAAAAAGGAAGCAATTCAAAAACCATGAGAAACGAACCTAGTAGCCCAATTACTTTCTTTGTGCCTCCTTTGGGGTTCTTTGTGCTACTCATTTCTAACCATACAACTATAAGTATCATACACCATTGCGTATTATAATAATATTACATAAATTTCTATCATACACAAATAAGTATTATTATGATTCAAGTAGGCAAACCGGTCTCCGGAAATGAATTCATTGGTAGAGAACAAGAGATCCGAGAGATAATTACATACCTTAAAATTGGTCAAAGTATCGTGGTGATAGCACCGCGGAGATTTGGTAAGACCTCTCTAATTTTAGAAGTCATTCGAAGACTGAAAAAAGATAAATATTTTACTGGATACATAGATGTATTTGCTCATGCTTCACTGGATACTATAGCCTCATCTATCATCTCTGAAGTTCTTGGTAATCATGGACTTAAAAAGGCTTACGTAAAAAGCAAAGGAAGTCTACTAAAAATGTTCAAAAACATAAAGCTAAAAGCTGTAATTGAAGATTTTGAATTCATTTTAGGTATGGAAGATAATGAGTACGATGAATGGACAAGCTTCTCCCATAGTATTGATTTTATCAATGATTTTTCTCGAAAATCAAATAAAAAAATAGCTTTTACATTCGATGAGTATGGTGATTTAATGAAATTCAAAAAAGCACAGGATATCATAAAGTTAATGCGCTCTAAAATTCAAAAACAAGAATATGCCACATATCTTTTTTCAGGAAGCTACAAATCAGTCATGGATAGCCTTTTTGTTTTCAATAAAAGTCCATTTTACAGATTAACCAGAGTTATCAATCTGAGCTATTTGGAATTCAATGTTTTAAAAAAGTATATGAAGAAAAAATGTTTGGAATTTAAAGTATCATATAACGAAAACTGATTGAAGACCTTATAGATTTTTTAAAAGGGCATCCCTATTATTGCCAGCTCGCATTACAGCAAATTTACTTATTCAGTTCACTTAAGAAAAAACTACCCACCTTTGATCAGGTCATTGATTTAATCCTGGATGCAGATCAAAATTTCCTGGTAAAGATGTGGGAGGAGTTGTCCTCAAATCGTGAATATGTTTACCTATTAAAATTTTTAACCAAATCGTCCGAAGGAGCATATAGTATGGCCAGTGAGAAAAAAATTAACGCCAGTAGATCCTTAAATAAACTTATAGGAAAAGGAATAATATATCCAGAAGGTAGAGGTTACTTTTTCTATGACCCTGTATTCGAATACTGGATAAAGAAAAATATTATTGGCTAGAGTCTGTGGCAAACTTCTTTATTATAATCATACCTATTTGAATTTATATTCTTGAGCACATTTTCCATTATCAAATAATAAATTTGGTTCGTATTGACCGTCGGTACAATTGGCGGTCTCCTGTTTTCTTTTGGTGGTGATATTTTTGTTTATACCTGTGTTTTTGGTGAAGAGGAAGAAAACAATGGATAATAGATAATGCATGCCCGCCGAAACTTACTAAAAATGTATAATACATAAGGGTCTAGTCCTTTTTTCCACCCAGCTAAACTTAAAATTCCACCCCTTTCATCTGGTAGTTCAGCTTTTTAATTGCTCATATTTGTACCAATCACTGGAATAAGAATTTCCCAATAATGAATAACAATCTATATACAATTTGAGTTATTAGTGGAATTAATTCCTTGAAAAAAAGCAATGCTGGTGATTATAAAAAACAAATAAATATGAAAATATTATTCTATTTTTCCTTAGCTATTGGCCTTTGTATCGCGTGTAACAACACACCAAACGAACCAGAAAATTATACTGAGATCCCTTGGGTGTCCATCAGTGATGTAGAAAAACTGGTAAAGCAAAAACCAAAAAAAATATTAGTGGATGTATACACCCCTTGGTGCGGGCCCTGTAAAATGATGGATCGAAATACTTTTACTGATGCACAAGTGATCAACACCATTGGTAAAAACTTTTATCCGGTTAAATTTAATGCTGAAGGACCCGAGCAGGTACAATTTATGGGTAAAAATTATGGTAATCCAAACTACATGCCAGCCCGTGCTAAAACTCGAAACGCCAAGCATCAATTGTCCGCTTATTTTGGCGCCAGAGGGTATCCATGTTTAGTCATTCTTGATGAAAACATGCAAGTGGAAGAAAGGATTCTTGGTTATAAAACACCGGATCAACTGATGGCAGCTATAAACAAATATGAGCTGGTAAGTATGGGAGAATAAATTGATGCCCGAACTGGCTTACTATTTCTCCTATCCGGCCTTTAAGTCAAGATAGATGCGCTATAAGATCATTCAATGTCTTACTTGGTCTCATGGCCTTAAATACCTTGTCAGTGTCCGGGAAATAATATCCATCCATATCCATGGGTCTGCCTTGTACTTCATTTAGTTCCTGAACAATTTGTTCTTCATTGGCTTGCATAGCCGCTGCCACCGGTTGAAATTTTTCAGCAAGACCCGGATCATTATCTTGTGCTGCCAGCGCTTGAGCCCAATACATGGCCAGATAAAAATGACTGCCCCGGTTGTCAAGTTCATTGACTTTTCGAGAAGGTGATTTGTTATTGTTTAAATAATCCGTGGTTGCCTTATCCAGGGTCTCACCTAGTAGTTTAGCCCTGGGATTATTATACTTATCTCCTAAATGATCCAATGAGACGGCTAGTGCCAAAAACTCACCTAACGAATCCCAACGTAAATGATTCTCTTTTTCAAATTGTTGGACATGTTTAGGTGCAGATCCACCAGCCCCGGTCTCGAATAATCCTCCACCATTCATCAAAGGAACGATTGACAACATTTTAGCACTCGTACCTAACTCCAAAATTGGAAACAGATCCGTATTATAGTCTCTAAGTACATTTCCGGTCACCGAAATAGTATCCTTCCCTTCTTTAATTCGCTCCAAAGAAAAGCGAGTGGCCTCTTTTACCGACATGATTCGGATGTCTAATCCTGCTGTGTCATGATGAGGAAGGTATGCATTTACTTTTTTGATAAGCTCTGCATCATGAGCTCGATTTTCGTCAAGCCAGAATACGGCTGGTGTGCCAGTAGCTCTCGCCCGGGTCACGGCCAGTTTGACCCAATCCTGTACGGGAAGATCTTTCACTTGACAGGCTCTCCATATGTCTCCGGGCTCCACATCGTGTTCAATCAATACGTTACCATTGCCATCAATAATTTGGACTTTCCCTTTTACGGTGATCTCAAAGGTTTTGTCGTGAGAACCATATTCTTCGGCTTTTTGAGCCATTAATCCTACATTGGGTACACTTCCCATGGTGCTTGGGTCAAATGCTCCGTGCGCTCTGCAGAAATTAATGGTTTCAATATAGAGGTCAGCATAGCTACTATCCGGAATTACTGCCACCGTATCTCTGGTGTCTCCTTGCTGGTCCCAGAGCTGGCCTCCATTTCTAATCATAGCCGGCATGGAAGCATCAATAATGACATCACTGGGTACATGCAGATTAGTAATACCTTTATCAGAGTTGACCATAGAAATATCCGGCCCCTGGGCGTAAATAGATTTGATTTTGGCCTTGACTTGGCTTTGGAGTGGTTCGTCTAAATCCTCCACCGCTTCGAGTACATCTCCAAATCCATTGCGTACATCTGCTCCGGCTGCTTTTAATTGAGTGCCATATTCGTCGAAGAGTGATTTAAAATACACCTCCACAGCATGACCAAATATAATGGGGTCACTCACCTTCATCATGGTGGCTTTCATATGTAATGAAAACAATAGACCTTCTGCCCTTATCTTACTAATTACTTCATCAAGAAAACGGACTAACGCTTTCTTGCTCATAAAAGTGGCATCAAGGATCT
>JAHEJC010000146.1 GCA_024639065.1 Lewinellaceae bacterium
AAATTTTGTTGTGTGAAGCGATTATGAAAAGTCACCAGGAGGAGAAGTGGGTAATAGTGGAATAAAACATAGTCGATCTCTATATTTAGGACAAGGAGATGGTTCTTTAATACTTACCTAAAACTGGTTTCTCTTCTATCGTCTAAAGAAGTCAAACCAATGGCTGCCAGGTATTAATGCTGATTTAGGAATTTATCAATACCAGGAGATTCTTACTCATGCTGTAAAGCATCCACGGGATTGGTCAGAGCAGCTTTGGCGGCCTGATAACCTATAGTCAATACTGTAATGAGCAAAGAAACCAGAGCCGCCATAACAAAAATCCATATAGACAGTTGGCTACTATAGGCAAATTTCTGAAGCCAGTTATTCATCATCAGGTAAGCGATGGGCCAGGCAATAATACTGGCGATAAAGACAAGCTTTACAAACTCTTTGGTTAAAAGTAAAACTATACCAAAAACGGATGCCCCCATTACTTTCCTGATACCGATCTCTCTGGTGCGCTGTTCCGCGGTAAAGGAGGCTAAACCGAGTAGTCCTAAACAGGCAATCAATATTGCTAGGAGAGCAAAAGCTCCAAAAACCTGTCCTCGAACCTGCTCGCTTTGATATAGATTGTCAAAATCTTCATCAAGAAATGAAAACTGGAATGGATCGTTTGGATAAACCTCTGGCCATTTTTCTTCCAGGAATGACAAGGTATTGCTTACATTATTCGATGCAATCCGGATCGCTATATAAACCGGTTGTTGGACGAAGCCTATAACTAATGGTTCAATTTTGCTGTACAATGATTTTACATGAAAATCCCTTATAACTCCTATGACTTTCGGTCTAATCTGAGCTTGGGGACCAAAGATGAACCGCTTCCCAAGCGGATCACTGTCCCATCCCAATTGCTTCACCGCTGCTTCATTCAGTATAAATGCCTCAGTGGAATCTGTAGGAAAATCTCTGGAGAAGGTTCTTCCTTGAACAATTTCAACCTGAAGTGCCTCAACAAAGTCATGGTCTACTCCAAAGAAATCCATAAGGGTTGTTCCTCCTTCAGTTGCTCCTTCCGGAGTAAATCCAATATTACCTTGCAATCCCCCAGGTGGGGCTATTAATCCAGTAACAGCGATTATGTCTTGATTTTGTAGAATCAAGTTTTTATAGTTGTTATAAACGAACCGCTGATCGGTATCTCCCAATGAGATGATGACGACTTGATCATCATTAAATCCTAAATCCTTGGTCTGCAGATAGTCCAATTGGCTTCTTACAATCAACGTCCCAATAATCAACACAATCGAGATCGTAAATTGGAATACGACCAATACTTTTCGCAGGGTTGCATTCGACGAACTTCCTGTTCTGGAGGATCCTTGCAACACCACAACTGGTAAAAAAGAAGATAGGTACAATGCTGGATAGCTTCCTGAAACAAAACCTACCAGTAAGGTCAAACCTAAAAGGCCTAGTAAATAGGTTCCATTAAAAACTGCTAAAGAGAGTGCTTTCGATGACAAAGCATTAAATGCTGGTAACAACAAAAAAACTAGTCCAATAGCCAATACCAAGGATAGAATCGTAATAATTACGGACTCTCCGATAAATTGCATCATCAATTGACCCCGTTTGGCGCCCATCACTTTTCTCATCGCCACTTCACGAGCTCTATCCGCTGACCTAGCAGTTGCTAAATTCATAAAGTTTATACAAGCTATTAATAATACAAAGGCAGCGATAGCAAGAAAAATGTAAACATAGTCTATATCACTATTGGCTCGAATCTCTGCTTCCAGTTTCGAATGAAGATGAATTCGAGTCAATGGCTGTAACCTAGCTGACATTTTAGCATTAAATTGGGTCAAATTTTCTCCGTGATATTGATCAATAAAACCAGTAAGCTTCTGCTCAAAATTTGAAGGATCATGTTCTTCGGGAAGTCGTACGTATGTGTAAACATCCGGAAATAACTGATTCATATTATTGCCATAATCGGGACCATAGGGTCCATTTTCGATGGTGTGCAGGGTAATAAATGATGCAACAAATTCACAATGAAAATGAGAATTCTTGGGTATCTCTTCCATGATTCCGGTAATCCTAAAATCGTATGAATTATCCAATCTAATTACTTTGCCAATTGGATTTTCATTCCCAAAGTATTTATTAGCCATTGATTGTGTGAGGACCACTGAGCTGGGACCAGCTAGTGCAGTTTGAGCATCTCCTTGTGTCACCTTTATATTGAAAAAGTCAAAAAAAGAGGCATCTGCAAAGTAAAACCCTTTCTCATAAAAGCGTTTATTTGTTGGTTCATAGCTTACCATCCATGAGACTAAAGGAGACTTCAGTCTAACGAAACGGTCCACTTCAGGAAAATCTTTGGCAAGTACAGGACCCCATGGTGGAGGCGTTCTGGCTGTGTTGACTTCTCCCTGATCCCCCGCTACAAAATTGGTTACGACCCGATAGGACCGATCATGTTGTTCTACATATCGATCATAGCTGAATTCATCCTGAACGTAGAGGATAATCATAATACAAGAAGCCATCCCCACCGCAAGTCCTAGAATGTTGATTAAAGAATATCCTTTGTAGCGAAAAATATTCCTGACAATAAGTTTTAGATAAGTTTTAAACATATTATAACGCTCCTATGTACAAATTACAACATTATTCCATCAATCAGAGAGAACAAGCATCGAGTCTTCTAGTTGAATCCTAAGTACTCTATTAATTCTAAATCTTGCCGACCGTATGAATAAAGATATTATCGTTTTGATCTTTAATTTTAAGCAGATATAAACCAGATGTGTATTTCGATAGATCCAACTGCACTTTTTCCTGGTTTTGGTAAACTTCGGACCTGATCTTTCTACCATATATATCCAATACCTGGATAGAATAGTCGCCCCTGGTCATTTCAATTTGGAACTTATCATTAAATGGATTGGGATATACACTAAAGTAGTGGGGAATTGGACTTATTATTGCATTTACGATACACATCCCTTGAGCAATAACGTCATCTACACTGTTGCAAGCAAATGGATTATTTTCAATACGTATACTTTTGCCTACTCCATGACTGATACAATCTGGGGGATCTGTACAAAGTAAAGGATACAAACTGCAGCAGTTGGTCAGTGCAGCGTTGTTAAGGATGAACAAAACCCCTCCTACAAAAGACATATTAGCTAATCCGTCCAGATTGGTCAGTTCTCTGTTGTTTTCAATCCACAAATGCCGTCCTACAGTTGCGAGATTGACCAATCCGTCTAGATTAGTCAACACATTGTTCCCATAGATGTACAAATAACCATCCACGGAAGAGAGATCAATTAGCCCGTCCAGGTTGGTCAGCGCATCATTGTTATAGATAGACAAATCCCTTCCCACGGAAGTCAGATTGGCCAGCCCGTCTAGGTTGGTCAGAACAGCATTATTGTGGACAGAAAAATCCCCTCCCAAGGAAGAAACACTAACTAACCCGTCCAGATTTGCTAGCACATCGTTATTATGGAAAGACAAATCCCCATCCAAAGAAGTGAGATTAACTAGCCCGTCTATGTTTGTTAGTGCATGGTTGTTAAAGATGGACAAATATCCTCCTACCGATGCGAGATTGACCAGTCCGTCTAGATTTATCAGTGCATCATTGTTATCAATAAACAAGTACCCTTCCAGTGAAGTGAGATTGGTCAGTCCAATGAGGCTAGTCAAAGCGTCGTTGTCATAAATTAACAAATTACCTCTCACCGAAGAAAGTTCAATTAAAGGGGATAAATCGTTTATATCAGCACCGTGTATTATCAAATTTCCTTCTACGGAAGGACAGTTAAAAGCATTCACGTCCTTTTGTGAAAGAAGAAACATTACGCCTGTGCAGGAATTTCCACTACATGGCCCATTTTCAATAACGTCTTTTACGTTATTGCAAGCAAACGGATTTTTTCTAATATAAATGTCTCCGTTTACACCATCGCTGGTACAATCAGGGTAATCCGTACAAAGTAAAGGATATATGGCGCAGCAGCTGATCAGTACATCGTTGTTTATAATTTCTAAATTCCCCAGTACGGAGTGGAGATTGGTTAGCCCATCGAGATTGGTCAGCGCATTATTGTTATAGATAGACAAATCATCTCCCACGGACACAAGATTGACCAGTCCGTCCAGATTAGTCAGCGATGGGTTATTTTGGATAGATAAATGCCCCTCCACAGATGAGAGATTAATCAGTCCGTCCAGGTCGACCAGCGCATCGTTGTCAACGATTTCCAAATCATCTCCGACAGACACTAGATTGGTCAATCCATCCAGATTGGTCAGCGCCGCGTTCTTATTGATAAACAAATCCCCAAACATAGAAGAGAGATTAGCTAGTCCGTCTAGGTCCATCAGTACAGCATTGTTAGAGATAGTCAAATGCCCTCCCATGAAAGATAGATTGGCTAATCCATTGAGATTTTTCAGCGCATGGTTATTATGGATAAACAAATACGCTCCCACAGAAGAGAGATTAATTAGTCCGTCCAGGTCGTCCAGGGCATCGTTATTGCTGATATACCCTCCTCCCGCTAGCGAGTTGAGATTAGCCAGTCCGTTGACGTTGGTCAAGATAGTATTGTTACCGATATACAAATACCCTCCCAGTGAATCGAGATTGCCCAATCCATTGAGGTTGATCAAGGCATCGTTGTCATAGATGTACAGATTTCCTCCCACCGAAGAAAGTTCAGCTAAAGGAGATAAATCGTTAATGTCTGCACCTTTTATGGTTAAATTTCCCATTACTGTAGTGCAGTTAAAAGCATTCACGTCCTCTTGGGAAAGAAGATTCATATTGCTTACGCACGAATTTCCGGTACATGGCCCGTAGGCGATAACATCTTCAACACTGTTACAAGCAAGCGGATTATCGCTAATGAATATATTTCCGGCTACCCGGTCAGTGGTACAATCCGGGGAATTTGCACAAAGCAAAGGATATAAACCACAACAATTAGTTAGAGTAAGATTATTTCTTATATACAAATCCCTATCCACAGATGAGATATTAGCCAAACTGTCCAAGTTGGTCAGCGCAGCGTTGTCCTCGATGGATAAATCCCCTTTCACAGAAACGAGATTGGCCAGTCCGTCCAGGTTAGTCAGCGCAGCGTTGTTTATAATCCTCAAACGCCGTCCTACGGAGGCGAGTTTGACCAAACCATCCAGGTTAATCAACGTAGTGTTATCATAAATATACAAATCCCTTCCGACAGAAGCGAGATTGGCGAGCCCGTCCAGGTTGATCAGCGCATCATTGTTATCGATAGACAAATCCCTTCCGACGGAAATGAGATTAACCAGCCCATCGAGGTTGGTCAATGCATCGTTGTTTTCAATAGATAAATCCTCTTCCACGGAAATGAGATTGGCTAGACCGTCCAGCTTGGTTAGTGCATCATTGTTATCGATAGACAAATCCCTTCCGAGGGAAGAGAGATTGGCGAGCCCATCCAAGTTGGTTAAGACTCCATTTCCCACTATATACACCCCTTCTCCTACGGAAGTGAGATTAGCCAATCCATCGAGATTGGTCAACGCAGCGTTGCCACCATACATAAAAAACAAAACCCTTCGTTCGCCTATTGACAAATCCCCTCCTACGGAAGTGAGTTTAGCCAGCCCATTCAGGCTGGTTAGTGTATCGTTGCCAAGTATATACAAACCCTCTCCCACGTAAGTAAGACTATTCAATCCCTCCAAATTGGTCAGCGCAGCGTTGCCGGCGATCACCAAATCCCCTTTCACAGAAATGAGATTAGCCAGCCCATCGAGATTAGTCAGAGCAGCGTTGTGAACAATCGATAAATTTCCCTCCACGTAAGTGAGATTTATTAAACCATCGAGGTTGGTCAGCGCCTGGTTGCCTTCGTAATTCAAAAAGAATCCTCCCCTTTCGCCTATTGACACACTCCCACCCACGGTTTTGAGATTAGTCAGCCCATCAAGGTTGGTTAGTGTATCGTTACTATCGATATACAAATCCTCTCCCACATACGTAAGGTTATTCAGGCCCTCTAGGTTGCTCAGCATATCGTTGCCTCTGATCACCAAATTTCCTCCAACGGAATCAAGTGCGGCTAAAGGGGATAAATTGTTGATGTCAGCACCTTCTATGGTTAAATTTCCTGCTACAGTAGTGCAGTTAAAATTATGAACATCTTCCTGTGCATTAAGAACAATATCCCCATCGCAGATTATTGTAGCATACGGATTACGTTTAAAGAAATTCCAGATCTCTGAGCTGGCGTTTATGTCCAAATTTGAATTTCCCACTTTAGGTGAAAAAGAAAAGTCGAAGCCAGGCCAGATATGCCCACCGTTAACGACCTTGTAATGAAGCAGTTCTTTTTCACAATTTCCCCAAGCATGTAATTCAATGGTGGAGGAGTCCCCGGCCAAAAGGTCCGGAAAGGACGTAATGTTGGGTTCCGGATCACAACCATTATAATCGATCCAGAACTCAAGATATTCAGGTGCCCCTTTTCTAATTTCGGCGTTGCCTGTTTCATAATCTGTTATCGGATCGGCTGAGCCGTGGATTTGCAGTACCGGTACTTTTTGCGCAGGCGTGCAAGGCCTGACTGGATGGGCTGTGCCGGCTACTGGAGCAATGGCGGCAATCCTCTCGGACAATTCACAGGCTAATACCTGGCTCATCACCGCGCCGTTGGAAAAGCCAGTCGCGTACACCATGGCCGGATCCACCCTATATTTGGCTCCAATGGTATCGATCAGGTTACGGATAAAGTCTACATCATCCACAGCCTGCACCGGAGAGAGTGTAGTGTCAGACGGCATTCCGTTGTTCCAACCCAGTCCCTGGGGAGACAGCATGGAATTTCTACTATTAAACAAGGTACCCTCTGGATATACGATCAAAAAATGACCTGTATCCGCCACTATATTCATATTGCTGAGGACCATCTGCTGAAAGGGAAAACTGGAATAACCGTGCAGGTTGATCACTAACGGCCATGCCTCCAACCCATCATACGCTTCAGGAACGTATAAAATATAATTACGTCTCAAACCTTTATGCAAAATTGTCCCTGTCAGGGTATCACCTTGGCCAAATAATATTGAACTCGCCAGAAGAAAAAGGCAAAGAAAGGTCAACAAGTATTTCTGAGCTAATATCTTTAATATGATAGATTCATGATGATCTACATTATTCTGGCTGTTCACAATATGTAGGTAGGTAGCCATGATTCAAATCTCATCGAAAAATCATTCAGAAGCAATGATTTAGGTTAATGGAGGAGCTAACGCTTATCACCTTGCATTGGAGGATTCAAAGTTTCACACAAAAACAGGCGGGACTTTAATATAGAATAGTCTAACGGTCATCTTAAAATTTAAGCCTCTACTTTGCCACTTTTCTTTTCCACCAAATGCGAAAGGCGATCTGCATAGGCTAACATATTTTTTCTAAACGTCTTTTTAGCTAATAAATTGAACAATATTCTTTTCAAAGATGAATTGGTCTTCCAATAAATCTCAATTTCAAGCTTGGATGAATCTTGACTGAGCGGTGTCACAATAGAAAAGGAAAAAACTCCATCGACTACCGGTGGCGTGGTAGTTACTTCTCCATATACTAATTGACCCGGAAGTCCTTCTTTGGTTACCGTCGTAAAATCAATGTCTTTACCATCAATTATACAGAGGTGCTTTGTGCCAATTCTGGATACTTCATTTTCATTATAGATAAATTTGGCATCACCCTCTATCAAATATTGACGATATATAAAATTGGAGATATACTCAAAGAGTTCTGGGGCTGCAATAGGATACTCCTTTTGAATAAAGATCGCTGGAGGCGAATCAAAATGAATCTTTTTGGTTTGTGCAAATGGTATTAATTTTAACTGTTCCTGATTTATAGTGGAATAAACATAGCTTATTTCTTTTCCATCATATTTATCTTCGCCTTGTTTAAAATTATAAATTTCGCTGGGATAATTTTCAGCCAATTTTAGGTCATCAGCCAATTCTTTACTAAACAGTACATAATTATCACTATTCACTGAATTTTTCATCAGGCGATGTACCTCTATGACTTGTGCACCAAATGGTTTTCTGTTATTTTGAATTGAAATAAACTGTAATTCACCACTGTGTGCAATGATTTTGAGATCCAGGTTTGGCGCGGTTGCACAAGCGTTACAGGGACAGATCCTATTTTTTTTCAACAATTTAAGGTGGCTGTAAAAAGCTGTAAACATCGCTTCCACTTTAGTCAATAATTGATCAAGTGAAGGAATTTCTTCTTCCTTATAAAAAAATAACGCATCGCCTTCCACTTCAGCAAGTTGTAAATCCTGACCATTCACATCAATTAAGATTTCCAACAACTCTGCAATAACGTGTTGGCTGTGTTCAACTTCGGTAGTTTGAACAAATTTGGTAAATCCAGAAATGTCCGGAATAAAAAGCAATGATTTCTTCATAGAATCTATTTGGGGTTTAGCTTGTTTTTAAGTAAGTACATTATTGACCTTGTCCAACTTTCAAACTTTTTTTCCAATGAGTAATATTGAGTCGCCAGCTTCAAACTCTTTATAACTTTCAATCAATAGAACTTCAAAATTTTTCTCAAAAATATTTTGAATTCTTTTTTCGGTTTGATAGTTAACAAAAAGTCCATTGTAGATTTCCGAGCCCTCCCCTCTCCAAAAGGAATGACAAACAATTCCCCCGGGATCCAATATCTCAACCTGGCGCTGCATGGAAGTTTCCAACTCATGCTCCTTTAAATGATGCAACACCTTATTTGAATAGACTCCATTAAATGTTTGATCGGTTGTTAATGTAACTGCATCCAATTCCAGGAATTGACCATTAGGAATATTTTCCTTCAAGCGACTCAGAAATTCTAGCGAAGAATCTGACCCGACGACTTCGTAATATTCATTTAGGATTTTCCAATCCGTTCCTGGTCCAGAACCAATCTCTAATAGGCTGGCATTAAGCGGCAAGTAGTTTTTAAGTTTCTCAATTAGTAGTTTACCATTAACCCCTTCCGCTAACCTTATATACTCGTCAACTGATTCCTTGGTTTTATAATAAGCTCCCTCCATTTTAAAATAAGGTACCTTTTATAACTTTTTCGTACATACCTAATTGATTAAGGGAGCTATTTGTTCAGCACTGATCACCCCTGAAGGCAACTCCATTATTCGAATGTTCCGGAAATGAATTTCAGCACCCTCTGCTTCCAGGCATATATATCCTTTTTTTCTTCCTGAATCGCGGAGGCCATTTACAAATTTACCATTGACTGAAAGTTTAACCGTTCCATCTACAGCTACTACAATGTATTTGTTCCATTCTCCTTTCCCTTTACATCTTTTTTCTATCGACTTACTTCTTTTTCCTCGAGGATTATCGGGGATGGCTGTCAAATCCATGGTTGGAAAAAGCTCTCCATGCACATAGTCATCCGTTCTATTGTTTTGAATTGCCCAATCTAATTCGAGCATTTGAACTTCAATGGCTTTGGTAAGTCTTTTCTCAGGGAACGGAGTGCCTTCACTCCAAATAAAAACGCCTGAATTACCTCCGGCTTCCATATGCCGCCATTCAATTTCCATGATGAAATTTTCATATTGACGGTCTGAGCGCATCACCCCAATAGGATTCCCAGTACAAATAATCATCTCATCCTTAACACTCCATGTTTCCGGAGATGTATTCACATCCACCCAACCCGTTAGATCCTTTCCATTGAATAAAGGTCGAAAAGCCAGATTAGAATTTTGCTGTGCAAGGAGTTCTAATGTAATTGAAGTAAATAAGAAAAGCACCAGACTATATTTCGAGACGTTCAAAACAAATTTCATGATTTTAATAATTTAGGTTTAGCAAAATGAAATGATGCTTGAAAAGTACAAAATATTTGCTCAAGCAAAATTATTGTATTTCATTCAAATATCGGCAATTTTACTTAAGATTAAGCTTCCTATGAATTAATGCATATGGCTTAGTATTTTATATCTGTCCGCCCGATACTTTTACCTATATTTCCAATTTTCTTTCCCATCGTATAGAACTCTCCACTGCCTGAGGTCATACCGAAGAAAGGCGTATTCTCCACAATCAGCCGGCCATTTTCATCGCAGACATTTTGCAGGACCGTTGTTGCCAGTACTTCGCCACTAAGTATTATACGTTGTGGTTGAACGCGGTACTGAAAAATACTTACGAACTAGTTCATTAATCTTTCGCTCATCTTTTTTTGCTTGTCAATTAAATCCAAGAAGCGGGTCTGGTTATTATAATGATTAAATTCCGGATTACGCGTAAAAAAATAACCGCGATATTGACAGGGAACTGAAAGTAGTTTAGACATGACGTCAAGCGCTTTTTCATCTTCCCCTAACACTGCGTAAATCCGCATGAGACCATATAATATATCCAATCCCAACAGATGATCAGTCTCGAGCGGTATTATTTTTGTTCCCTTCAGTCCGGCGGCTTCAGCTTAGGACCAAATGGACTGTCCTGGGAACACGCAGGCAGGAGAACCCGCCTGAAATGACAGATTCATCAGTCAGACAGAAAGGCTTTCTTTAAAAGCAAGTTTAATTGTCCAATGATAGTTAATGGGATATTATCATTTAATTTTGCGCACTTTGTACACGAAGAACTCACTTCCCTTTCAATCTCAAAGTAGCTAGATATCCACAATGATCCGATGCGATGGAATCTTGGATAACTTTTGTCTCCAAAACTTCCCAAGCATCCAAAGGGTAAAATAAGACATAATCAATTTTGCGTTGTGGGTCATTGGATGGAAATGTGGGTTTAGGATTATTCTTATCGTAAGCACCTTTCCAGTTTTTCTCCAAGATATTGATTGGGTTGCTTCCTGGCTGCGCATTTAAATCACCTGCCAATATAGTGGGGTACTTATTTTTAGAAAATACCTCATTAATCTTAGCTGCTTGCGCCACCCGGTCTTTCTCATCTCTAAGATGATCTAAGTGAGTTCCTACAAAGGAGATCGTGTCCCCTGATGCCAACACGGTAATTATTTCCAGCGCTGCTCGAGGTTCATTACCTGGCGAATAAGGTAAGTTAACATTTCTGGAACTTATAAAACTCGTTTTTGATAATATCCCTTCTCCATATTCTCCACCATCATAGAACATCGCCCGTCCAAAGACCGGAGCCATCTTTGTGCGCCAGCCCAACTCGGTCACCAAATCGTACTTTTTGGCCCGGTTGGTCTTATAGTCAACCTCTTGTAAAGCTACCAGATCCGGATCCGTCCGGATAATAACATTCGCAATCGCATCTAAATCAAAATTGCCTTTCGTGGTGGCTCCATGTAAGATGTTGAACGAAAGCACTTTGATAATTCTATTACTGTCTAATAATGATTGAGACCAAATAGACGAACCACTTAGACAAAAAATCAGAAAAACGATAGCTAGCTTTACTTTCATAAGATTTAATCATTAGTACGCAAATTGGCTTCTCTGCATAATATTTCTCAAGGGGCTATTACAAACCTTTCAGTGTTCTCACAATTCAATAGTAAAAGGAACCTTGAGTTTTTCCCAATGCAAATAGGCTGTGGCAGAATTAGCGGTAATCTCATCAAATCCAAAAGTCAACCATTCTTCATGAGCTGCCATTACTGGTGTCACGGTGACTCTCAGGGCATCTTCTTCCTTATTATATTTATAACTTCCCCACAGATCCGAGTTCTTATTAAATATTAAAATCCAATCGTCTTTTGAGGGAATCATATGTAGGCTGTATTTCCCAGCAGGTAAAAAAGATCCCTCTATTTTAACGTCACTATTAACTTCAATGGTGGAATTTTCATTTGCACCGGCTCTCCATGGGAATGGCTTGTTATCAGAATATTGGTTTCCATCGGCCAATCCATAAGGCACAATATTACCCCATACTGTTCTTCCTTTTACACCAGGTCTGCTAAATACAAAAGTTACCTCAGCGTCGCCCAAATACTGTTTAACACTAGCCTTTTGACTGGCACGTGGTTGAGCATCAACTCCCATTGTAAAGCCAATTAATAAAAAGAGGAAAAAATAGATTTTCTGAGAAAGTTTCAGGTTCTTCATAATAGGATTTAGTTAGTTTATAAAACTGCAAAATTAATCTTTCAATCAATGTTTGACTTACTAAAATAAGGCATGCAGATTTAAAACAACGATAAATCAACGACAAAACGAATGTTTTTCAAGATTTCCAATAATCCTTAGATCCGGTTAACGATAAGGTATTCCTGAAACCCAACCAACTATAGAGTGCCTAATGCCCTTTGTGATGGGTGTTACTCGATGCAGGATAAAAGAAGGGAAAATAATGGCAGTTCCTTTTTTACGTGGAGCATTTACCACTTTTTGATTAATCATAAATTGCAATTCGCCGCCTTCATATTCGTCTGGACTGGAAAGCTGAATGGTAATACTAATCTTTCGATGGGAAATTTCATTATTCCCAAAATCCATATGCCAATCGAAGAAATCATCTTTACTATACCTGGTTAATTGTAACTCCTGATAAAAACCTTGAATATCAAAATGAAAACTTTGGTAATTGCACTTTTGGCAAATAGTTGCTAATCTTTCATAGACCCATTTTTTTTTATCATCTGGTTTAAGAAAAATAACAGAAGATTGTCGTAATTCATCGTCATATTTTTTGTCACCCGCCAAAGTCGATTTTATACTGCTATCTTCATCCCAGTAATTCACTATTTTATCGACCTCATGATCCAACAATATGTTTTCAATCGACAAGAAATTTGAAAACTGAGGTTTTACCTGGAGTCCGAAAGGGTATACATACATGATTATATATTTGAAAATGTTTGGCTAATCCTTGAACGAATTTTTTGCAATTTCAAATGCCTATGTCTTCCTTCATCTGCCCACATAAATGTGGAGCAACAAGAAGGTTGCATATCAAATCATAAAGATGCCATCAAAATACTTGTCTAATATTTAGCGGCTCTAATCAATACGATCAATATAAATAATACTAAGGCTGCATAGCCCATTATTTTAACAGATAGATGCAAATAATTAATCTTGAATGGAGGTTTATTAGGTAAATCAGAAATTTCCAATTTATAGCCTAATTTTCTGATGGTAATCAATTGCACCCCGTCAATATGGTTATTGGAGAGAAATTTACGTAAATCAGAGGCTGCTTTGGTAATAGATTCATCATTCACCATAACATCTCCCCAAACATGGTCCATCAACTCACTCCTGGTTACAACATCATTTTTATGCTGTATTAAAATGGAAATAAAGTCTTTCAGTCGATGCTCAAGAAATAGTTCCTGGCCGCTTTGACTAATGATACTTCCTTTCCTAGAATCAAAAATATATCCAGATGCCAATTGAATATTTTCATACTCGTTTTTCTTTTCTTTCATGATCATTTCAGGTTTCTTTCACGTTTCTTTCAGCTTACCATTATCGGTTTTATTGATTTTTGAATAAAATAAAAATAATATGTCAAAAAGTAAACTAATTGTAAGCTGGACTTTACGCATTTTAATTTCTATAGGATTTTTATTGGCGAGTTTGGGTAAACTCACCAATAATCCCAGCGTCATCGAAATGTTCCAAAATTGGGGATTCCCTAATGGATTCTATTTCATAATTGGCCTGATTGAATTATTATTAGCTATAGCCATTTTAATTCCCAAGGTATTAAAATATGCCATGATCGGTATGACGAGCATATTGATTGGCGCCATGGGCACTCATATCGTAAACGATCCAATAGGGCAATTAATTCGACCTATCCTATTTTTAATTGCCTTAGGTGGAATCTATATGCTTAATTTTTACCAACAGAAATCGTAAGAAGTAAGATATCTAGTTTAATTACATTTCGAGAAATGGGTAATAATTTAAATCAATACAGGATATCGAATCTGAATGAAGAATCCATTTAAAACTAAATTCATTGTATTCAACTCGTTCTATCAGGTTTGGGGCATTTCAAACTATAGTGCCTAGAATAGTCTATTAAGCTTTCTCCACAAACCACATTTTCATCTCTCCTTTACCTTTCACCTGAATCTCACCTCTTGCTTGAAAAGAAAACGTGGTCGTGCAATCCTCAATAAGTTCATAAGTACTTTGAGAAATAT
>JAHEJC010000147.1 GCA_024639065.1 Lewinellaceae bacterium
CTGATCAGCTCGATGCAAAACTTTATTTTTACGATTCGATTCCGGTAACAGATCCGGAAACTTATGAAGTGACCATTACGGTTACTAAAAATGATATCAATCCGGATGATATCGAAAGATACTGGATAAAAGAAGTTTGGTTTTTTGACAAAGAGGTTTCTAGGGTTAAATCTAGAATTCTTGGTATTGCTCCGGTAAGAGATGTGAAAGGAGAATTTGGTGAGATTAAATACTCAGAGCCAATGTTTTGGATTTATTACCCTCAAGCCAGAGAGTATTTTTCAAAGCATCGGGTGTTTAATGGTAACAATGATGCAGCACCAATGACTTGGGATATGTTAATGGAGGAAAGAATGTTTGCAAGTTATATCTACAAAGAATCTAACGTTAGGAATCAAGATGTAGCCCAATTCTTTAAAGCCGAAGGGATGGATATATTGTTAGAATCAGATAAGATTAAAAATCGATTATTTAATTTCGAACACGATTTGTGGGAATATTAAGCGATCCTTTAGAATAAATATTTCATAAGATATAAAAAGCCGTTTGATTAATCAGACGGCTTTTTTTGCATGGGTATGTGCGCTTGTGGTAGTTAGGCTTGAAGACTTATTAAGAATATCCTCTCGGAAAGTCAGAATCAATAGCGCTGTGCTTCCAGTAACCGCTATTCCTGTCCCAACATCGTCATCTTGTATAAATGCAGAATCCGTTATTTGGCTATGAATTATCCGCTATATTTTCATAATATTTTCGAAAGCCTTTAGCTATCAATAATTGCGCAACCAGATAAGTAAACATGATCAAGGAGCCAGCCTTAAACCAGCCAAAATCCATTTTAGCAAATTGAGTTAATGCTATCATTAGGTCAGACAAATAAAATAATCCAGCGCCGTATAAAATTATTCTAAAATTTGGCTTGAGTGATGATAAGGTTATGGCTTGATAAAGCATCGTACTAATTAATAGAGAATAAATGGTTACTGGATAAACAAATACTTTTTCCGTTTTAGGTAATATGAAAGTTAATATCAAAATACAAAGTACGGATACAAAAAATAAACCCCAACGATGATTAAAAAATGATTTGTCATGAAATTTATAGAGGCAAATGGTATAGAGAATTTGGGTAACCCCAAAACATCCGATGCCTACCAAGAAAAGATCGCCGAATTTTTGATGGTGTAATAAGAGCGCTACATCTCCCAACCAAGCAGCTGCTAGAGCAACAATATAGAATTGGGCTCCTGTTTTCTTTATTTCTACAACAGAAATAAACCAAGTAATAAGTGTAGGAATTAAAAGAGGCTTAGTGATTAGGACCAACCAGTTAACGCCAAACTGTTCACCTAGCCCATTGATGATGCCCAAGACTATATAAGCAACGATAAATAAATAGGATTTTTGACCTCTATCCATGGGCGCAAAATAGGATTCTCTGTTGATCTATATAGTAGTATATAACCATCGATAATATCGCGTATTACTGAATTTCAATAGGGATAAGGTTAAAAGGGTACCTTAGTATTGACAGGAACTTTGCCACTTCAGGCAGGTTGAATTAATAAGCCAACAGAAATTGACCTTTGGTCCTAATACGCATTACATATTACACAATACCACAAAGAGATTACTCTTTTTCTTCGTGTAACTCTTCCCATGCTGCGTCAATACTTCGATTGACACCATCGCCTGTCCATTCGTCCGCACCGGGAATCGACTTAGTACCTTCCGTAATGTCTTCTTTTGTTTTACCGTCTGCTATCATTTTACGCATATAATCTAGCAATCGTGCAAGATAATCCCTAAATGCAGCAATATCTTTCTGACTTCCAGTAACTTCATAATTGTCTGCTGCATGACCAAATATGTATAACGTATCATCATCAAACATATCCGCAGTCTTCGTTAAAACATTAATCCAGTTTTCGATACTAGCACCTGCACCTTTATCAATATAGGGAAATCGACGATTAAATACTAAATCGCCCATGTGAACGATATTGGCGTTTTCAAAATGAGTAATAATATCACCATCTGTATGAGCAGCTCCATGATAACTCATGCTAATGATTTCTGGACCAAAACTTCCTCCCCAAGTTTGAGTGAAAGTCTTATCTGCATATAATTGTTGATCTTGATTACCTCTTTCTACAGCCACACGCTCTTGATTTGCTTTAGCGTTTTCATGCGCAACTATCTTATCAACTATCCCTTTAAAAGCAATATTCCCGGCAGTATGGTCACCGTGATGGTGTGTGTTAATTAATAAATCTAATTTCCTATCTGTTTTCTTTTTTATTTCTTCAATGAGATGGTCAGCTTGCTCTGGGAATTGAGAATCAATAACAATATTGGCACTGTTACTGAGCAACCAGCCGATAGTGCCCCCTCTTTCCAAAAATATCCCTACATCATTTCTTAATGGCACCATCTTGTAATCAGCCCATAAAGTGCGAAAAATATTCCCGTGCTTGTTTTGCGTAAAAGGGAGAATGGTGGCATAACCAGTTGCTTGAAGAAAATTACGTCTTTTCATTATCGAATTTTTTTATACATTTCTTTCAACGTTACCTAATTCAATAAAGTTGGCAAAATGAGCATTATTTTTTAACCATTTTGGGTTTCAGATGTAATAGGATTAAATTAAGAAATTCTCTTTCCTTTATGATGTATAGAGTTTTTCAGTCTGTTTTAAATACATACCAGTATATGAGTCTTCATTGGACACTAGATTTTCAGGTCTGCCCTCGAATACCAGCTGACCGCCATCTTTTCCTCCACCTGGTCCGAGGTCGACTACCCAGTCAGCTGCCATGATCACATCCAAGTTATGTTCAACCACCACTACCGTATGCCCCTTCTCTACTAATGCATTGAGCGCATCCAAAAGTTTTTGGACATCATGAAAATGTAAACCCGTTGTGGGTTCATCAAAAATGAAAAATATAGAATCATTCTTCGTCCCACCTTTACCTAAATAGGATGCCAACTTAACACGCTGAGCCTCACCCCCTGATAAAGTGCTGGAAGCTTGACCCAGTTTTACATAACCAAGGCCTACATCGTTTAAGGGTTTAATTTTTTGAATAATATCTCGTTTGTCTTTAAATACATTCAAGGCTTCTTCAATACTCAATTCCAAAATGTCAAATATATTTAGTCCTTTAAATTCAACATCCAATACTTCTTGTTTGAATCGCTTCCCTTTACAATCTTCACAGATCAATTTTATATCAGCTAGAAATTGCATCTCCACGGTTATGACACCCTCGCCTTTACATTTTTCGCATCTACCTCCTTCCGTGTTGAAAGAGAAATGACCAGGTTTATAGCCTTTAATTTTTGATAATTGTTGTTTGGCCATTAATGCCCGGATTGAATCATAGGCTTTTACATAAGTGATCGGATTGGACCGAGACGACTTTCCTATGGGATTTTGATTAATAAATTCAACCACTTGAATACAAGATAAGTCGCCTGAGATCTCAGAGTGGATCCCTGGAGCGCTTGCATAGGCTTCCCCTAGGTGCTTTTTCAATGCGGGATACAATATGTGTTTGACAAGCGTAGTTTTACCGGATCCGGATACTCCACTGATCACAGTCAGTGTATTGAGTGGTATGGAAACATTAATATTTTTGAGGTTGTGTTGCCGGGCGCCCTGAATTAATAATTTGTTCGTGAAATTTCTTTTATTTTCCTCCACAGACACTTGCAACTCACCAGTCAGATACGATCTAGTTAAGCTATCAACCTGGCTAGTCATAAATTCTTGAAAGGTGCCTTGATAGACCACTTCACCTCCATGGATACCGGCTCTAGGTCCCATATCAATGATATAATCTGTATTTCGTATTACTTGTTCCTCATGTTCCACTACAATAACTGTGTTACGTAAATCTCTGAGTGACTTGAGTACTTCAACCAATCTATGCGTATCTTTTGGATGAAGACCCACACTTGGTTCATCCAGAATGTACAATGAATTAGTCAGGTTGCTTCCTAAAGTCCTGGTCAGGTTGATCCGTTGAGTCTCACCTCCTGAGAGGGTTGCAGCGAGTCTGTTAAGGGATAGATAACCAAGCCCCATCTCAGTCATAATCCGGAGCCTCGTTTTTATTTCATAAAGAATTCTTTTGGCAATCACCTGATCGTGGTCACTGAGTTCGATTTGCCCGAAAAAATCATAAAGTTCATCAATTGGAAGTGCAATCAATTCGTTTAAACTTTTCTCAACGATTTTGACGTAAGTAGCTTCTTCTCGTAACCGTCCTCCTTTACATACTGGACAAGTGGTTTTCCCTCTATAGCGAGCTAACAAAACCCTGTTTTGAATTTTGTATAAATTCTTTTCTAGTTCTGAAAAGAAATCATAAATACCTGCTACATCAGTCGCTCCATTCCACAATAAATCTTTCTCTTCATCGGTTAGGTCTAAATAGGGCCGATGGATAGGGAATTCATCAGCGTGCGAATTTCGAATAAATCGATCCAACCATCTCGATGATTTTTCGCCAGACCAGCAAGCCACGGCGCCTTCATAAATCGATTTTCGCGCGTCTGGAATCACTTTTTGCTCATCAATACCCATTACCCGGCCATATCCTTCACATTTAGGACAAGCTCCAAATGAGTTATTGAAATTGAATAATTGAGGCGTGGGTATTAAAAAAGTTATTCCGTCCAATTCAAATCGATTGTTGAAATAGAATGATCGTTTATCAACAGCTACTAAGCATTCACCTTCACTTTCGTGAAAACAGGAAAGAACAGAGTCCGCAATACGATTTGGAAGTTCATCGTCCTCCCTGTGTACAATAAACCGATCTACAAGAATTTGTATTAGATCCGGGTTGATGCTTTTAATCTTCTTTTTTAAAGGAAGAACTTCCGTTTCCAGAGCATCCTCAATCCTTACAATAGCCCCCTGATGGATGACCCTGGTAAATCCTTTTTGCAATAAATAGTTAAATTCTTGCTTCAACAATCGATCTGGATAGTTTTTTTGTAACGGAGTTGATAAAATGACTTTCGCGCCTTCCGATTGCCTCATGATAAAATCAACTACATCAGAAATACTATGTTTTTTGACTGGTTTACCGCTGACGGGTGATATCGTTTTACCTATCCGGGCATATAACAATCGTAAATAATCATAAATTTCAGTCATAGTTCCTACAGTAGAACGAGGATTGTGTGTACTTACTTTTTGTTCAATAGCAATTGCAGGACAAATACCTTTGATATAATCGACCTCTGGCTTTTTCATACGCATCAGAAACTGTCGCGCATAGCTACTTAAACTTTCTACATAGCGCCGCTGTCCTTCAGCGTACAAGGTATCCATAACTAAAGATGATTTACCAGAACCTGAAAGTCCGGTAACCACGATCAACTGGTTTTTGGGGATCCTTAAATCAATATTTTTGAGATTGTTGGATCGAGCACCTTTTACATAGATTTCTATCTGTTCTTTTCTTACCGAAGTGTTAATTTTTGTTACTATATCTTCTTCAGTTAAGGTTTTTGCTCCTTTTGGTCTGATTTTTGACATATTAGAAATGATTGTAATAAAAGCAATTTGCTAAGGTAATCCTTTAGTTAAATAACAGTTAATAGTCAGATTGTTTTTAAAAAATATTACACTTGCATTACAGTTTTTAATAATCTTTTATATATTTGACTCGAATTAATTAATAAATCACTAAAATATTTTCTATCGATTAAATACCTCTACACTAAAAATTTTATTTCTTAACGACTTAAATTGTTTTAGTTATGAAGGTATTGCCGCTTAGTGACCAGCAATTGATTGAAAAATATTTAGCAGGTAGTGATAGAGCATTCGAAACACTTCTTACTCGTCACAAATCCAAAATTTTTACCTCAATTTATCTCTTCGTCAAAGATCAAGAATTGGCTGAAGACATATTTCAAGATGTTTTTATTAAGATTATAGATACCATAAGAAAAGGTAAGTATAATCATGAAGGTAAATTCTTGCAATGGGCCATGCGTATTTCGTATAATATGTGCGTGGATCATTTTAGAAGATCTAAAAGAAGAACGAATGTATCGCTGACCGATACGTTTGATATTTTTGATGTCCTGCAAACGGGGGATGAAAACATGGAACAATCCATGATTAAAAACCAGACTTATAATAAGGTTAGAAAACTGGTTGATTTGCTTCCTCCTGAACAGAGAGAAGTAGTGATTCTACGGCATTATGCGGATATGAGCTTCAAAGAAATTGCTCAATTGACCCGCGTGAGTATTAATACTGCGCTCGGTCGAATGCGCTATGCACTGATCAACATGCGTAAAATGGTTGAAGAGAAAGATATGATCCTTCAATAAGACTCTTTTTAACTTTGATGCACTAAAAAAACAACCCGTCCATAAGCGGTTACACAATTAGAATAAAGAAAAGCTGAGTAAATGTTTTACTCAGCTTTTTTCTTGGTAGGCTTTTGAATAATAATCCTGGAACCTTTTCATCTTTTGTGAGCATATCTATATTTCCTTCCAGTAAGCTGCTTTTATTACCCGAAAATAACCCATCCGCGCCAGTTGATGATTCAGGATTGCGTTAACTTTTATCTGCACTGTTCATCTACCACGATTTTTTCGATCGCTGTTAGAACAATTGGGGATTCGCTGGATTGCTCTAAGGAACAAAGATTGCTGTGTAATGGCCCGAGTATGAATTACAAATGGCCTGGGTGTAGCTAATTTATACAATTCCTACCCTATCTGGATAAAAGAATACGAATGATGTCAAAGAGAAGCCAGTAGAGCAAGTAGGAATAAGAAATGTAATTCAATTTCTTTGATCTAGTTCTTTAAGTATTGAAAAATCAAGTCACTTTTCTTTATCTAACATCATTCTTCTATATTCATAGGTTCAAAATAAAATAAGTATATGAAATATGAGGTGCTGGGTAATTCCGGAGTAAAAGTTTCAACTCTCTGCATGGGTACTATGTCTTTTGGAGGTATAGCTGATGAAAGCACTTCCAGTAAGATGTTTAGCCAATGCCGGGATGCTGGGATCAATTTTTTTGATTGTGCGGATGTCTATGAGCAGGGCAAGTCAGAAGAGATTCTAGGCAGGCTGATAGCTGATTGCCGAGACGAAGTGGTAATAACTTCTAAGGTATATTTTAATACTGGGCCAGGGATGAATGGAGGAGGTGCCAATCGTTATCATATTGTCAGAGCGGTAGAAGCTAGTTTAAAGCGTCTAAACACTGATTATATCGATTTGTATTTTATCCATCGTTTTGATGATATCACCCCATTAGAAGAAACCTTGAGTGTCTTGAACGACCTAGTTCGACAAGGCAAAGTATTGTACTTGGGTGCAAGTAATTTTGCCGCCTGGCAAGTGGCTAAGGCATTGGGTATTACGGAAAGAAAGAATTGGTCCAGATTTGAATGTATCCAACCTATGTACAACTTAGTAAAACGGCAGGCTGAAGTGGAATTGTTACCTATGGCAATTTCTGAGGGATTATCAGTCATTCCTTATAGTCCTTTAGGAGGGGGCTTGTTTACAGGAAAGTATGGAAAAGAGAAGCGACCTGATACAGGTAGACTGGTGGAGAACAAAATGTACATAACTCGGTATGGTGAAACTCATTTATACCACATTGCTGACCAGTTTATTCAACTTGCTGAGGAATTGGGAATGAATCCTGTTTCTTTAGCGGTAGCATGGGTTGGAGCCACTCCGGGCATTACGGCACCGATTATAGGCGCTCGCAATTCTGAGCAACTAAAGGCTTCTATTGATTCGATAAAAATAGAAATGTCTCCTGACCTTTATAATCGAATAGCTTCATTGTCTAACACTCCGCCTCCCGCAACAGATCGGAATGAAGAAAGGACGGGTCATAATTATGGATTGAGGAAATAACCGACAGTTTTATTTTCCTTTTATCAAATACGCTATGGTCAATTCCAGATTGGAACTATTGTGACCATTGTTTGGGAATTTTAGGTTGGCATTGGACACATGGCGAATAGATCCCCGCATCCCAATTCGAAGTACAGAAAACTGATAAGTAATCCCGATGCCCAGGATGTCTGAGAAAGCAAATCCTCTGGCCAATCGCTCGGTCTCCGTGTCAGAATACATGGGGCCAATACTTGTCAATCCGTATATTGTAAAATGACTTCCAATCTGTCTTGCAATCTCCAAACCAATATTTAACACGTATTCACGAATTTTTTTAGGTTCACTGAATTGATCAATTTTACGCGCATAGATGTCATCTCTTTCGTCTAGCTTATACCATCTATTGGTCAACTGATGGGTTGCAGAAAAATAACTTGGTTCAATTTGCCAACTCATTGACCATTTGTCATTCTTTTTAAAGGGAAGTCCTAAATGCAATTTCAAATAATGAATATCATAAATATAACTTCCAGAATTGAAGGGAAAAATCGATTGAGTGCCTATCCCATAATTTAAACCTAGATGCAGTTTCTGTCCAAAGCAGACTGGTGTGAAAGAAACAAAAATTAAAACGCAAGTAAAAAACTTGATCCGATTCAAATGAGGTGATTTTAGATGAACTAAAATAAGCAATTAAATTCTTGCTATATTTAATTTGAATAATATATAATACATGCGCTTATTCATTAAGATAGCTGCTTTGGTGATAGGATCTCTAACTAACCTTTTCAGCCAAGCTGAAACCGACAGTGTCTTAAATATAATTAGGAATACAACCAACCTGGACACTTTGTCAAAATATTATCAGGGCCTAAGCAAACTGTATCAAAATTCGGACTTAATACGTTCAATTTCTTTTGCTGATTCAGCCCTGTTATACGCTAAGAAAGCTAGAAATAATAATTACGAACTCAAATCCACTCACAACTTGGCCGTATTAAACCGGCTTAAAGGGGATTATCCCAAAGCACTTCAGTATAATATAAGCTACCTGGAACTTGATAAAGCCAATCCGGAAAGCCTCGAGCGGGCTATGGCCTATTATGAAAAAGGCGCCATATTAAACCGGATGGTAAAACCAAAAGAATGTTTAGAGGCTTTCATTGAAGCTTTGCAAATTACTACTTCCTTGAAAGATGATGTTTTGAAATTCAAAATTCAAAATGCAATTGCGGTCACTTACAAAGGAATTCAACAACTAGATAAGGCCAAAGAATATTTCAAAGCCGCGATCACAACCTGTTATGAACTCCAGGATTCAGCTTCACTGCTCATCTTATATAATGGAATAGGTTTAATTTATTTTGATCAGGAACAGTTAGATTCTGCTGATTATTATTTCCGTGAAGGTCTGAGATTATCGGTTAAGCATAATCATCCTATGGGGCAATCATTTCACCTAAGGAATATTGGGAAAGTAGAATTGGTTAAAGAAAACTATTCCAGTGCAGAAACCTATTTTAATGAATCGATGACCATCCGCAAGAAATTGCAATCCGAACTTTCCTTAGCCGGTTCTTATCATGATTTGGGAGCAGTTTATTTAAAAACGAATCGGCCGGAATTGGCAATAGAACATTTGGAAAAAGCACGTGATATCACCGATAAAATTGGCGATGTGGGAGCTTCAGCTACTATGTTAGGTCTTCTTTCTGAAGCCTACGAGATGAAAGGGAATTGGCAAAAGTCTAATGAGTTGCTTAAAGAAACCTACGCCATTAAAGATAGCCTTAGTGATAACGAACTCAGAAAAGAAATCAATGAATTAGATATTAAATACCAAACTGCTGAAAAAGATAAGCAACTAATTCTTCAAGAACTTGAAATTGAAAAAAGTAATGCTCAGCGAAATCGTATTATTGCTTCTACAGTAGGACTTTTATTATTGGGTTTGTTATTGGGTTTCTTTTTAATCTATAGAAACCGTCAAAAATTACAACTCTCTCAGGCCAGGGTGGACAACTTAGAAAAACAGCAAAAACTGTTGGCTTTAGATTATATGGTTCAGGGTCAGGAAAAAGAACGAAAGCGCATTGCCCAGGATTTGCATGACGGTTTGGGTGCATTACTGGCTACGGCCCGAATTCAAATTCATAGGATTCAGCAGGAGGTAGAAAAATTGGGTAAGATGAGTCTATTCGATCAAGCCGAAAAGCTCATTGATAATGCACACAAAGAAGTTAGACGTATTGCCCACGATATGATGCCAGGAGCATTGATCGACCTGGGACTCATAGAAGCGGTTGAAGATCTTTGCGGAAACATTGAAGATTCTTCTGGAATCAATTTTGTTATTGAAGACCACACTAATAATTTGACCTTAGCGGAAAATCAAAAGGTCCAGATCTACAGAGTTGTTCAAGAAATCGTCAATAACACCTTTACACATGCCGAGGCCAATCAAATCGAAATGGTTTTTTCCAATACACCAAATTCCTTTAGGGCTCAAATCAAGGATGACGGGAAAGGATTTGATGCAACTTCACTGGATGACCAAAATGGCTTAGGTGTAAAAGGTATTCAATCCAGGGTGAAGTACCTTAATGGATCATTGGAAATAAAATCAGATGTAGGAGGTGGGACTGAGTATGCGATAGAAATTCCTGTATAGCATTCATTCTTGCTATACACAATATCCCTTGAGCCAGGCAACCGCGAGTTTTAGCCTTTCAAAGTTAAGTGATAACGGAATTGCTCTTTTTGACGACTTATGGCATACTTTTCTAAAAAAGCTAGTCCCTAGACTTGAATTAGTTTCACCTACAGATAAATTAAAAGGGCTCCTTTCAAACTAAGTCGTCTGAAAGTTTATAAGGCGATAAACGGGTCTCAAAATCTTCTGATGTTTGTGCAACGGAGAAGTATATTGGAAAGGAGTTTAGTAATACCTTATAAAGAAAAAATCGTTTCCACCCTGATTTTGAAACGTCTCTTGCCGATAGCTAATTGAATTACTATTGAAATATCCAATGCCAAATACATAACCCAATTCGTCTATAACAAGATCTTGCGCGCGCTCATCAAGGCTATCTCCAATACCCATAGCTTCTATAAATTGACCGCCCGATGTGAATTTGGCTACGAATACATCAGCATCACCCTGATTGGTCAATGTCGTAGATCCTATACTCAAATTTAGATTGTAAAAATCACCTGCAATGAATACTTCATTGGAATTATTGATGTCCACTGAAAATGCGAAATCACTTCCGGCACAAATACCATTTTTTGCCCATTGAGGAGTACCGTCCAAATTGAATTTTACTAATACAAAATCGATTTCACCAGAGTTATAAACTTCAACGTCTTCAAATTTGAGTGTATCGCTATTAAAATAACCGGTCACATACAATTCGTTGTAGTGACCTACAGCGATATCGGTACTGAAATCGTTGCCTGGCCCACCAAAACCATTCATCCAAATCGATTGACCATTTTTATCTAGTTTTACCATAAATAGATCATATTGGCCATGAGTCACTATTTGTTTATCTACATAGCTTAGGGTATCACTATTAAAATATCCCGATACATATATATTATTGAATGTATCTATACCACATGAAGAAGGAATTTCACTACCATCACCGCTTATTCCCTCAACCCAAAGAAGTTGACCCAGACTATCATATTTGGCTATAAATACATCTACTGATCCCTTATGTGCCACGGTATCATTGTTTAAAACCAAATCATCATTCTGAAATCGACCCAATAGTAACAGGTTGGATTCATTATCAGGAAACAAAGCAACTGCAATATTTCTGGAATTTCCTTGAGATCCATTTAACCAAATTACGTTACCATTAGGATCCAGTTTGGCAAAGAAAAGATTTAAGTTGTTTGACCCTATTATCAACAAATTTTGAATAACTAATGAATTGCCAGTAAAGTATCCAGCAAGAAATATATTGCCTTGATCATCAACTTGGATGGATTCTAATCTTTCATCACCATCGCCCTCGATATGTATACTCCAAAGATGTTGTCCATTCTTTTTGAATTTAGCCAGGAAAATATCGGCATTTGAATCTCGAAATAAAGTGTCATTTGGAAAAACTAGCGTGTCACTGGTAAAATTTCCGCCTAAAATAAGATTGCCTTGATGGTCCACTTCTATACAGGTTCCAAATTCATCACCACTATTTCCAGCTGCCTGCACATAAGGCGTAAACTCCATTCCATTTGTCAGAGAAACCCATTTGGTTCCATTCCATACTTCATGATCACACCCATTCCATCGAATAACTCCTGGATCTGGAGCAGCTTCTCCTTCATGATTTAAATGAATCGCTCCATCAATGTCTAATTGGATGGTTTGGACATAGGCGATTAAATTAGTAAAGGCCATTATCCCTGTAAGTGTCAAGTATTTTAACATGAATCCGGCATTATACATCAGCATAGCTATTTTAATAAGAAGTAATTATTAATGAATTCTGCGAGAAAGATCTAATTATTATGGATCAAATTTGGCCAAGAATATATCTGAGAATCCATTGCTCTGTAGATTGGTCAATCCTATCATTGTTTGTGATTGGTATGATCCGGTAATATATATTTTATCATTTGAATCTATGGCTACCGAAAAAACATTCTCGTTTAAATTATCACCTATATGTTTTAACCAAATTAAAGACCCTGAATTGCTATATTTGATAATGAAAATATCTCGATCCCCGCGACTGAATAGCTTATTGGATTCAATTTCAAAGCTATCCTTAAAGGATCCGGTTACATAAATATTTCCGAATTGATCCACATCAATACCTTCACCTGCATCGCTATCACTATTGCCGGCTTGTTTGACCCAAACCAATGTTCCTGAATCCGTATATTTTGCTGTGAAAGCGTCGACTCCGCCACGACTGGTCATAGTAATGGTTTCAAACGTAGCCGTATTGGAAAAAAAACCGGTAAGAAAAATATTATTATTATCTACGACGACAGCACTCCCAACATCATTACCAGATCCTCCAGCAGTTTTTACCCAAATCAATGAGCCAAAAGAATTGTATTTAGCCAGAAATATATTGTTTGAATTGTTCCCTGAAACCATTTCATTATCAAAAGTTGCGGCACCTCGATAATAACCCGTGACATATATGTTTTGGTTGTCATCTTCTGAAAGCCCAAATCCAGTATCAGCAGAAGATCCACCGGCTTTTTTAAGCCAAAGATGATTGCCGTTGGCATCATATTTTGCTAAAAACATATCAATAAATTCATTACTTATTAATGTGTCGGTACCAAAAAAGGCGGTGTCCTGGAATGATCCTGTAAGATAAATTTCTCCTGGATTTTTGCTTGAGATGGCGTACGCACGATCAGAAGAGAGCCCACCAGCCTGATTGACCCATATTAAATCTCCAGCATTATTATATTTTGCTAGGAAAATATCCGATTCTCCTGCACTTGTAATTTCGGTATTTTCAAATTGTGCGGTACCTTCAAATAAACCGGTTAGATATATGTTCCCATGGCCATCTGTTGTTACACAATAGCCAATATCAACTAAAGGCCCACCTGCAGAAACCACCCATTGCAAAGAACCATGTTTATCATACTTTGCCAGGAATATGTCCTGCGATCCATTTCCAATGATCTCTTCACTTACAAAGTAGGCTGTTCCGGTAAAGTAGCCAGTCAAATAAATGTTCCCATTTATATCTGAGGCCACCGACCTTCCCAAATCAGCCAAACTTCCACCTTCGGATTTTGCATATCTGCTTATTCCCGAACCAGTGGTTATGGACACCCATTGACTCCCATTCCATACTTCGTAATCACATGCTGACCATCGGATCGTTCCTGGATCAGGTGTAGTTTCTCCTTCATGGTAAATTTTCAATGCACCATCTACATCCATTTGCAGGTTTTGAGTAATTGCGCCAAATGAATAGGTCATAAATAGCAAGAAAATTGACAATGGGAGGGGAATATAATACTTTGTATATGTCATGTGTTGAATTAGTTTTTAATACACCTTACCGAATACCCAGACCGTTTATCACTGCTGGATGAGTATAGGTTAGCCAGGACATTGATAATACTTCGGTCCTTTCCATTGGTGCTTAGTTCGTTGGAAGTCCAGAAATAACTGATGGCATTCTTTGAATCAAAATTGCCATCAAATAATCTAATTCCTCCAGGTTGTGCTGTGAAGCCAACTTCATTGCTAGCATTGACATTAGGCGCATTCCAATGGATTTCAAATTCTGCCTTTA
>JAHEJC010000534.1 GCA_024639065.1 Lewinellaceae bacterium
AATATTATTCGTTCGCTCAGGAATGACTTGCTTGAAATCTAATTTAAGTACTGAATTTTCACTGACTCTGACGGTTTTATCTGAGGCAGAAGCAATTCCTGCGATAACAGCCCAGGATAGGATAAAAAGTAGCATCAATGCCAGGATCGTTCCAAAACAAGAAGCAAATAGAAATTTAAAAAATTGTTTCATCGATTATCTAGTCTTTTAATTAGTAACTCATTTACCATGTTGAATAACCATAAACAGCTATCATACATGTTTATTAACAAAAATAAACATTGAATTCATTGATATTGATTAATTCCGATCAACCGTTCCATCACCTAGACCAATACGTTAAATTGCCCATTTTATTCTGATGGGCTGAAAAATATAGCTTTCTTACAACAAATATATTTATAAATTTAATTTAACTTTGTAAGTAACTATCTATCTATCTATTATAGATTACTATTTTTTGTTATTTAAATATTAGTATCAAATTAAGTGAATAGAGCAGGTTGTTGAATCTGGATGTTTTATGAATAAAATTTCAGCTAAATATTTAATATTATTTTTTAAGATCTCAATTTGCCTAACTTATCTAATTGCAGTAAATTCTTTATCTGCTCAAGCATTGGAAGTACGCAGTGCACGTTTACCTCCCCTGACTCCGGAGAAATTAATTTCCGATGTATTCCTTGGACCAGGTGTAGAAGTATTAGCTGTTCAATTTGAAGGAGATAGTGCAGCCGTAGGCGCTTTCAATCATGGGACTAGAGCTATTGGTTTGGAAAGCGGAATCCTGATGACGACCGGGCTGGCAGAGAAAGCAGCTACTCCCAATGATCCTTTTTATAATGGGGAGCCAAATAACAGTCCCATTGTAAATGACCCTCAATTAGAAAATATTATTCAATCTAACACCACATTGGGTGCCAAAGATATTGTGCGTTATGAAATCATGTTCAGGCCCAGTGCAGATCGAATTTCTTTTCAGTACGTTTTTGCTTCGGAAGAGTATCCAAATTTTGTTTGCGGAGAATATAATGATGTGTTTGGTTTCTTTGTCAGTGGTCCCAATCCATCTGGTGGAGATTATGTTTTTGAAAATATCGCACTAGTACCTGGAACCAACTTGCCTGTATCAATTAATAATATACATGGTGGTAATCCTACCAAACCAGGATGCGCACCCTTCAATAGCCAATTTTATAATGTCAATACCAGAGACCAAGAACTGGTTTATAATGCATATCTCGATATTTTTACAGCAGAAATTGAAGTGGTTCCTTGTCAAGTATATACCATGAAACTAGCACTTGCGGATGTAGCTGATTCACAGTATGATTCCGGGGTATTTCTTAAAGCTAGAAGTTTTAGTTCTGAAGATGTACAAGTTGAAGTACTAACACCCAGCATTTCCCAAACCATTTCGGAAGGTTGTTCTCCTGCTCAGGTGACCTTTTCAATACCCAATGCTATTTCTAAGGATTTGCCCATATTGTTTGATTTCAGTGGTTCCGCTACCTGGGGATTAGATTTTATGATTAGTGATTCTTTTCCGGTCATACCTGCAGGTCAAGTGTCGGTAACCATTGAATTATCTGCTCTACCAGATGGATTTTTAGAAGGGAAAGAAGAAGTTGTCATCCAGATAATACAGAATGACTGCTCTTACTCTACGGGTACAATATTGATCCTGGATGAACAGGCAATAGATGTTTTTAATTATCCAGATACGATTTTATGTGAAGGAGAATCTATTGCCTATCGGATTATTGATCCAGGTACTTCTCAGTTTTTTGAATTTGTAGCTCAAGAATCAATCCCGATTCCTGATGATGGTAGTGCTTTGATTGTTCCGTTGGAAGTGTCCGGAATTCCTTTCAACATTTTAAATCAAGGAGTAATAGAATCCCTTTGTATGGAAATCGATCATCCTCGAAGTAGTGATTTGCTTATATACTTAGAATCGCCGGGAGGAAGTATTATTGAACTTACCTCTAATAATGGAGGCATTGACGCCTATCAAAATACTTGTTTTACAAAGGATGCTAGGATAATTATTGGCAGTGATCCATTTTTGCAGACTTATGACGGTAATTTTTTACCAGAAGGTAATTGGTCTGAACTCTGGGAAGGGGGATCAGAACCTATTCTTGGAATTTGGAAGTTATTGATCTATGATCAAACAAATGGTGAATCAGGTGTTTTTGGGAGCTGGTCATTAAGGATACCTAATCCGTCGAACAATATATATCACTGGACTTCAACGGGTACTTTTGAATGCCTCGATTGCCGGGACGTTGCCATCTCACCTCTGGAGGAAGCAATGTACTATGTGGAGAAAATAAATGAATTAGGATGCTCCATAAAAGATTCTTTCAAGATCTCAGTCATTGATTCAAAGTATCGGGAAGATGTAAAGTGCGTTGCGTATCCGGATAGTGTTGTATTTTTCTGGTATACCGGCACACCTGGAGATACCTACAAAGTTCAGATTAATGGAGGAGCCTGGGAGGACCCAAATTATACGAGCCGTGGATTTATTGTGCGAGGATTGCAGGAAGGAGATGTAGTTGATTTTAAATTAGCTATTGATAATTTTTGTTATCAAGATACTTTCTTGAGGTCTTGTGTTGCTGCCCAATGCCTTCGACCACAGTTCAATGAAACGATAATCAATCCGAGCTGTTCCGGCCTAAAAGATGGAGCGATTGAATTTTCAAGTTCGAGTCCTTATACTTATTGGTTGCTAGGTACCGAAACCACTACTGGAGTTTTTGAAAATCTCCGGCCTACTGAATATGCGGTGGTTATTGAAGATAGTATAGGGTGTAGTACTCATTTAGTATTTACTTTAAATGACCCACCACCACTTGAAGTTTCCATTGATGTGTTACAGGATGTAAATTGTTATGGAGTGGATAACGGTGTAGTGAATATAATCCTAATGAATGAGCAGGGAATGGTGACCGGTTCGTGGGATGATGGATCTACCGGGTTGAATCGCAATGATTTGGCACCAGGAAGTCATCAAGTGAGTATAACTGATTCCAAGGGTTGTATGGTGGTGCATTCAGTGAGTTTGTCAAATCCATTACCTCTGGAATCGACTCTTTCATTCACGGAAACGGTTTGCGGAATATCCAATACGGCCACCGTTACTTCGGCTGTAAAAGGAGGAAGTGAACCTTATCAATATTTATGGAATACGGGCAGCGAGGCAGATAGGATTCTTAACGCAAATGATGGAGAATACCACCTATTAATAACCGATGCTAATGGGTGTATTCTTTATGATTCTATTGCTGTGATAAGCCCGGAAGCTATGGATTTATCTATATCTCTGGATCAGGTAAATTGTCCGGACATGTCTAATGGTGTTCTATCAGCTAACGTTACCGGAGGTATTCTTCCATATGCCTATCAATGGAGTCATGGGATCGGCCAACCAATAGCTGACAAACTAGGCATTGGCAATTATCGTGTTACGGTTACTGATCAAAATGGGTGTATTCTAGTGGATAGTATTGAATTATTCGATGGAGCCGACATTTATAATCAAGTTGAAGCCATTCAACCGGAATGTGATGGAGATGGGATGGGTTCGATTGTTTTAGAACTCAATGAAGTTCACCAACCTTATTCCGTATTATGGACCAGCTCAACATTGTACAGTAATGATGGATATGGTATTACTGATTTACTGCCGGGGAATTATAGTGTATTTATTGAAGACGGAAATGGCTGTCAGTACAATAAAGCATTCAGAATCGACAGCTTGAATAAATTAGA
>JAHEJC010000148.1 GCA_024639065.1 Lewinellaceae bacterium
GTTAATGGAATTCTTCAAGATACGGATGATCCTTACATGTTCATTGAAGAAAATGAGATCAAGCAATTGAAAGCAAGTTGTTTGATTGTAGATATTAGCTGCGATGAGGGTATGGGATTTCCTTTTGCCCAGCCCACTACTTTTGAAGACCCCATGCTGAAGGTTGGTAATTTGTATTATTATGGAGTGGATCATACGCCTGCTTATCTTTGGAATGCGGCTTCATGGGAAATTTCTAAAAGCTTGATACCCTATTTACCAATTATGATGGGTGGACCTGATAAATGGGAAAAGAGTGAAACGATCAGGCGTGCTATAGAAATAAGAAATGGACATATCGTAAACCCCAAAATACTTTCCTTTCAGGATAGGTCAACGGATTATCCTCATGATCCTTTGGAATAACAAAAAATAATTTGGTTGAATGATCCAGTTGAAAACCTATAAGAATAGGGGGTCGATATTATTCTTGTTGATAAATAAAACATTAATACGCTAACTCAATTTTTCGTACACAAATAAAATTAATTGCAGCGTAAATTCTGGATATAAGTGACAATTAGTCTTTTTCAAATACTGTTTCTCCCCCGACAATAGTCTTTGTTATGCTGATTCTATTTTCTTTCATGGTAAATAAGATCAAATCTGCTCTTTTCCCAACACGAAGGACTCCACGGTCTTCTAAACCAAGTAATTTTGCAGGATTTTTACTTGCCATATTGATTGCATCACCCAGCGAACACTGAGTAAATTTCATGATATTTTCGATACCAGCGGTGATTAAAAAGGAAGCGCCTGCCAATACATTCTGAGACGGCATCATAACTTTTCCTTCTTTCGTAACTTCTACCTTAGTACCAAAATCTTCATAAATACCAGGAGGCGAACCTGCCAGACGAACTATATCAGAAACCAAGATGGTATTTTCTTTCCCTTTGATTTTATAAAAAACGTTTACTTCCTCAGGCCGAAGGTGAAAACCATCTACAATTATACTGGCTGCCAGGCGTTCATCTGCGAGTTGAGGCCATATGGGGTTATCATGTCTATGAATGAGATTAGCGCATCCGTTACCTAGATGGGTTGAGACTGTAGCACCAGCATCAGCCGCTGCTTTTATCATGTCTGCTGAGCCATTATGATGCCCAAGAGCTACTACGATATTTTTGGTCAGACATTTATTGACAAAATCAATACTTCCCTCCAATTCAGGAGCAAGCGTCACTTCCAATATTTTATGATCAGCCGCCTCATACCATTTCGAAAACTCTTCCCAGTTAGGTAGTCTTACGTGCTCCTTTGGATGCGCCCCTCTAAATCCATCCAATGGAGAAATATAGGGTCCTTCCAAATGAAATCCAGGAATGGATTGTCCAATTATCGGGTCTTTGATAGCTTGCGCTAAAATGCCGAAGTTTTTGTGAATGATCTCAAAACTGTTGCTGGTTAGAGTTGGTAAAAAAGTGGTAATCCCTTCTTTCCAAAACGCCTCGGTAATTTTCCGGATTTGTTCTTCAGTTAAATCTTCTCCAACGAAAGAATAGGACAAATAACCGTTTACTTGATGGTCTATCAATCCAGGGGCAATAAAGGTTTTAGAAAGTGAAAGGTCGCTAAGTTTATCTTTTCTTTGAATATTTGTAATTATTCCATTTTCAATGCTGATTTCAACTGGACTATTATCTAGATAGAATATGCCTTCTAGGATCTGTTTTTGATTAACTGTCATTCTTTCAGATGAATTGATGGATCGATCATTCTTGTCGCCAAAAGGTATTAAAAATAGTCCTAATAGTATTGGCACAATCAATGGGATTAAAGTTTTTAAAGAATTCATTGAGTTAAATTATAAAATGTTGAGATATAAGTCAATAACCTATTTTGATCATTTTTAACAATGTATGTACACTATATAGTTTACTTTTCTCTATGCCGAATACATTTTCGATCAATAGAACAAAAGAAATATTTTCTTTATTCAACAATTCATTTACGCGGTATGCTTTTGGCAGCTGCCTGATCTAAAAACAAATAGGTACTGGGATGCTCTTGAAGAATGGAAGCCGGAATCATGTTGGAAATATTTTTTGTGATGGCTGCAGCGACGGCGGCTGCTTTCCTTGCATCCGGCACGGAGCAAACAATACTTTTAGCACGCATAATTTGTCGAATACTCATAGAAATAGCGCTTAAAGGAACAGCTTCAAGATTGGGAAACCATCCTTCTCCAAGTTGTTGCCTACGACAGGCCTCATCAAGTTCTACCACAATATACGGCTTCTCTGTTGCAAAATCTGCTGGAGGATCGTTAAAAGCCAAGTGCCCGTTTTCGCCAATGCCAACCAGAGCCACATCTATGGGGTATTGTTGAATCAGGTGATTGAGACGTTCTATCTCGCTCAGAATATCGGATGCATCTCCCTCTATAAAAAAACTGGACTTCAATGGAGACACTAGATCTACAAAACGCTCTTTTAAATATTTTCTAAAGCTGGCAGGATGATTTTCACCCAGCCCTATGTATTCGTCTAAATGGAACATGCTGACTTTAGACCAATCCAATTCCTTGGATTGCACCAAAGCTGATAACGTTTCGAATTGACTCGCACCTGTAGCTAAAACAATATTCGCACTGGATTTTTCTTTGATAGTTTGTCTGATTAGCGAAGCGGCCTGGGAAGCGGCAGCAAATCCCATTTCTTTTGCATTTTTATAGATTTGTATATTCAATATTTTGGATTTTGAATGGTAAAGTATACTGATTAAATTAGTTATTTATAAACTGCCATCGCCCAGTTTCTCTAATCTTGGTAATTCGGTTTTATTTATTCTACCTCCACGACTGGCTAGATAATTATATTTCCAATTATCTCCAAACCAAACCTTAGATTATTTTTGATGAATTTTTAGTCATAACCTCAATTGCATTTTTGAAGTATAATGCTCCATCACATTTTTGGGAAATCCCAATCCTATAGTTTTTTGATCTCCTCACCATATCACTTCCACACACCTGATCGTGGCAGACGGGCAAAAGCAGAAAGATTGAATTTAAATGTAATTCAAGTATATTTTCATTTATGGACAGGTGCATAATTTTTATTTGGAAACCAATTCATACCTTGTGAGGTAACATTCATTTCCATTCAATATCATAGAAATGCCCCATTTGAGCCCTTCTCCTTTTACCGTAGAATCGGTTAAGTCCTGTCTGAAAACCCCCATTGCAATTGGCCGGTTTTCTACTTTAACGGACAATTTATTGATCATGAAATCAATACCATCGGGTGCATATTCAAATGTACTGCTCATTGATGCCAATGCCCCAATACCAGAGCCTTGTTGCCACAACATCACTTCATGGCTTCCTGATAATATTGGTTTGTCGAGCTTAATGAAAGGGCCTTCAGGATATTTTGAGAAAGCAGTACCCATTTGTGTGTGAACCGGGCCACTGCTTCCATGCACTCTGCTACGACCTTTGTAATAGAGCCAGTACAAGCCATTTCTGTACAGCAATACAGCGTCATCAACCCTGTAGCTGTCAAACTTATCCGGTTCAGGGCTTACCTTAAGTATAGGGTCATCGCTTATCCGTGTAAAAGGACCTTCGGGAGCGTCTGATACGGTAACACCAATTGCAGTTATATCGTTAGTCGAGTTATTTTCAAATTCGCCCTTTAGGTTACCAGGTGTGGGTTTTACCCCGGTATAGTACAAGTAATATTTTCCGTTGGCATTAAGGATATTTGGAGTAAATGTTGCCTGTGAATCAAACTTGTTTTTTCCGCCAAGTCCGACTACTTCACCTTGTTCTTGCCATGAATATCCTTCATCCTTTGAAGTAGCATACCACACGGTTCCCCAATAACCCGGGGAACGGCCGTATACTTTGGTGTAATACACATACCAAGTATCGTCAACCTTGATTACATCACTGGGATCGCGGCGAGTACAGCCTTTTTCGTGCCCAATACCTGAAACATTGGTGTATGTAAATTTTACGCTTTCAAAATATGCTTTAATATCCTGGGCATAGCCATTAAGCGAAAAAATAAATCCTGCCAATAGAACGTAAAGTTTTAGTGATTTCATTTCAAAAATTTATACATATCATTTTATATTCAGATTCAAACTCATCTGTATTAATTTACCGGATTGCAGTCCTTTCGTTTTCTGACTGATCGTTCAATAATTGTTTTAATTCATCTACAAGCAGCGGGTACTCTTGAGATAAATCTTTCTTTTCACCAAGGTCCGATGAGATATCGTAAAGCTCATCTCCCACGAGTTTCCATGTTCCTCTTCTTATGGACAAGCGCCCCCCATAATCCTGGTGAATAATGCTTTCCCTTACCTCCTTATCTTCGCCCAGGAGTAATGGCAATACATTAAAACTATCTTCACCCATGTTTTCATCAAGATCATAATTAGCTATATCTGCCAATGTAGCCATAAGGTCAGTAAGGCAAATGAGATTATGGTTTACCTGATCTTGTTTTACTTTTTGAGGCCAATGTACAATAAATGGAATGCGGTGTCCTCCTTCCCAAAGGCTGGCTTTAAATCCTCGTAAGCTGCCAGCACTCTTATGTCCAAAATCAGTTACAAATTTACCTCCATATTTACTTTCTTGCAGCCCGTCCAGTCCGACAGGCCTAGGACCGTTATCACTGGTAATAATTACCAATGTATTCTCTTTTATTTTTAACCGTTCAAGCGTATTCATCACCTGACCTACCGTCCAGTCAAACATTTGCACATGATCGCCACGCATACCGGCTTCACTTCTTCTTTTCATAAAATCGGGTACGTTATTGGGGAAGTGGGGTGCTTCAGGGGTTAGATGAATGTAAAAAGGCAGATTGGGTTTTTCTTTTACCTGTTTATGGATAAATGCTATCGTCTTCTCTGTATAAATTTTATCGACCTGCTCGGGTTGCCAGTCGGTTGCAATCATCATAGGACCTTTATCATGCGTCTCATGCCATTTATAAATATGTTCAGGGGTTTGATTTTCCGGCTCATACAAATAATAATCCATTGGTTTCAAGGAGCTCGTTATGTTATGGTTCTCTACAAATACTATAGGAAACAGGTTATGGGCAGCAGCAGATACAAATGAGTAGTCAAAGCCCAATTCCTTAGGCCCTCTACCAAGAAATCCTTTGGAGTAGTCAACAGGTTCTTCATCTTCCCATCCAAGATGCCATTTCCCAATTTGTGCAGTTGCGTAACCACTCTTTTTCAACATGTTACCTATGGTCTTTCGCCCTTTTTCAATCAAAGAACGATCATAACCAGACCAAAGTACTTCTTTTTTTAACCTCCCTCTCCAGCAGTAGCGACCGGTTAAAACACCATATCTTGTAGGGGTGCAAACTGCGGAGGGACTATGCGCATCGGTAAATCTTATGCCATCTTTTGCCAATTTGTCGATATTGGGTGTTTGAATTTTAGTGGCGCCATAACAACTTAAGTCGCCATACCCAAGATCATCAGCCATAATAAAAATAATATTGGGTTTTCCTTTTGGCGCTTTCTCTTGAGAACAGGAAATTGAAGCAGATAAAAAGCCTAAGCTAATTACCAGATATTTTATTTGTTTCATCTCATTCATTTATATTTCTCTCCTTATTCTTTTGAAAAACTATTGTTTCACAAATTATGGTATTTAATAAAGAACCACTATCCACGGTTGACCAAAGCATTGTTTTCTTTGCTTTAGGTACACGTTGGCTCAAAAACTCCTACAACAAGTAGATCTATTACGCTGGCTCTGTTTAAACACTTCAATTCCAACCATTTTATGTTTTTCAATTTTGATGATCTGCTTACTCCAATCAGTTTACATACACATAAATGCCCCCCAGTGAATCCACTTCAGGGGTATAAAACCAACTTTGCACTTCAGTGTTGTTGGTCCTATTGCGCAACACATTTAGGGGATCCGATGAATTGGGTGTTACCGTAAGAGAAAGTTTTTGATTATTAGTTTAATAAGTATAGCCGGTTTTTCTTTTATCTTTTTTCGTATACAGCCCTTGCACTGTCTTGGTCTATCCAGTGCATGCTTCAATCAGCATGTCGTCAATTAAGCGGGACAAACTTTGTTAACGACCGATTAAAAAATGAAGGGTGAACAGTGGTTTCCTCAAGTTTTGTCTGCTTAGCCAGATTTGTCTCGGTGAAGAACAGCTCCGAAAAGCCCTTCGTTTCATGCTAGATACCGTTAAAATTTAGAATGTGGCACTAATCTTTTCTATTGGTCAGCAGGCAGAGTCACTCCTTTATACAACCTCTGGAACAACATATGGATGTCTGTACTTTCTAGTAAGCATCTCATCAGCTGCTTTATTATCAATGAATTGTTCAATCACACCATTAAATCTCAAAGTTTCTCCCATTCTATAAGCCACATTGGCAATCAATGGAAGCACAGTGGACATATGTCCTACTTCAATCTCACAATTCAAATCATGAGGATTTCCGGACCGGACAGCATCGATGAAATTTCCTTGGTGACCTTTGCTGTCAGGAGCTGCCATAAAAGAGGTATCCCCACCAACCATTGCTCCTGCAGCCAACCCCGATCCGGCAAATGGTTCTTTTTCCCGTTCTTTATAAGCATTCCACTTTGATCCGTTTACTTCCATCCATCCCTTGGTACCATAGAATAGATTTCCAATCTTTATATCTTCATTTGCTTCAGCATTTGTGTACCGTCCACGTGTCTCAAACTCGAGAATTTTACCATCAGCATATTCGAAGACTGAAGTTTGAGTATTTGGAGTCTCCTGAGAACATTCGTCCGGTACTATACCAAAAATTCCACCAAGTGACTGGACCTTCACCGGGTGTACTTTTTTGTTCATTCCCCATCTGGCAACATCAAACTGATGCGGACCCTGGTTACCGGTGTCCCCATTGCCTGTATCCCAATGCCAATGCCAATTGTAATGTCCTCTTGACTCGTTGTACTCTCTGTAAGAAGCCGGCCCGAGCCACATGTCATAATTCAATGTCGAGGGTGGTGCGCTATCCTTTGAAATTCCAAATGAGTCTCGTGGTTTGAAACATGTCCCTCTGGCCATATAAACATCTCCAATGCCTCCACGGTGCAAAAATTCCATCGCCTGCATCACATTGCTTTTAGATCTGTTTTGAAAACCTACCTGTACAATTCGATTGTATTTTCTTGCTGCCTCAATCATCCGACGTCCTTCCCACACATTGTGAGAACTTGGTTTTTCAACATATACGTGCTTGCCAGCCTGGCAAGCCCATATCGTAGCCAGTGCATGCCAGTGATTCGGTGTAGCTATCACCACCGCATCTATCTCTGAATCTTCAAACACTTTACGCAAGTCAGTCTCTGTACCAGGTTTGTTACCCTCTTGATGGTCTGCTGCTATTTTGACCGGTTCAGCTAACAGTGTTGAATCGACATCGCAAATTGTCTTGACGGTAACATTATCCTTATACATTTTGGAAAAACTGTTCAACAAACCCTTTCCTCTACTCCTAATTCCTACAGACCCCAATACCACCCGGTCATTGGCACCCAAAATTTTTCTATACGATTTAGCGGTTAATCCAGTAGCGCCGATGGTAATTCCTGCCGCACCAATGGCTGTCTTTTTAATGAATTTTCTTCTATCAGTCATATCTATTTTTTTTATTGTAAAGTATATCAGTTGTTTGAGTCCAAATTAGGTGAGATAATTTTGATTCTAATTGTTTATACCTACCAAAAATGAAACAGATCTGGTTATTTAAATGATGTTGATAATTTTTCAATTTCTTGTATTGATGGATCTTCTGAGAAAACCGCTAAAATGTACCTGAATGTAACAGATTCACTTTGATTTAGTATAAAATTCAGTTCCATTTCTCCTTTTGAAAAAATTTTTTGTCCAAGGGTATTGGCTGCAAACAGTCCGTACGTCCGTGCGTGCCAATGAGTTGGATAACCCGGATTATCCGGATGGTCAAAAATGACTATAGCCACTTTTTCCCTATTGATTTTGCCGGATAGTTTCATCCATTTTGCCCGTGTACCCCATACTGCTTCACCTTCAATACCCTCACTACTTAAGTAGTTACCGGTCACGTCGTCATTGTCCGGAGTATCCACTTTGATTATTTCACCATGTGCATCTGAAACTTTTAATGGTTTATCATTTGGAAGCTCTAACTCACGGGTCACTCTTAAGGCAAACATACCTTCCTTATTGTCGGTAAAAGTAACCTTGTCAGACTTAGCTGTTAAAGTGGTCGTCCGGTCAATAATCCTGACATGTTCTGTGGCACTAATATTAAAATGAGTAGTTTCATTTAATACCGTATTTCCGGAATGGTCGTTCCAGTAGGAAGTGGTAGTCAAAAGTCCTTTTTTGCCGATCTTAATCTCTTCGACTGTTTGATGTCGAATAGTCCCATAGCCCTCAAGCTTATTCGGTTCTATTGCATCCGAATTATTCCAAAAATCAAGACCATTGACATCTCCGTAGTTCAGCCAGATGCCGACGTGATGAGGGTGGTCAACACGCTCCCCTTTTTTAATTTTTAATGGGTAATTTCTTGTGATTTCATTTCCACCGGGAGAAACCACCGGCCACAACACAGGCTTTTTTATTTCATTCAGATAGATATAGGATGTGAAGAGTTGACCGTCAACAAGCACGTTTATTTTCTGTTTTGTTTCATCAGGAACGATATCAATCAATAATGCCTTTTGTGATATAGAATTAGTACTAATCAAAATGATTATGACAAATAGACTTGTTCTCATAGTTCCTCAATCTTAATATTACGGAAGTCAATAGCCATTGTGTTTTTGGGGTGTAATTGTAGGCCTATCGGGCCACTTTCAATACTATCTTCTGATGCATAATTAAGGACTTGCCGCCCATTCAACCAGACCTTGTACACGTTTCCGATAGCCTCAACCTTAATAGTATTCCAATCGGTCAAATTAAGAAGTTGCTCAACCCCACTTGCTTCGACCGGGTAGCCCTTGCCAGCAATATATGGAGATCCGGTCATATCTCGTTTTAATGAACCAGATATTCCAATTTGAATTTGTTGTTTGTCTGTGCGTAAAAATATACCTGAATCGACCGTTCCTTCACCCATTAGAAAATCAGTTTCTATGACAAAATTTGTATGCTCCTTTTCTGTCCACAATATCGAGCCTTGTTGATTGGGCCCGCTCCTGGCAGATAAGATGCCGTCATTGGCAGACCACCAAATATTATTTTCAGGAGCAACCCATCCTTTCAGATCGTTTCCGTTAAAAGCACTTTTTAAATTTGGGCTTTGTCGTTGAACGCAGAAACAGAAACAAAAAACCAGCAACAATATCCCAGAATATTTCTTAATCATATTTTCTAAATAATTAGGTAATCAATTTATTAGGTTTCAGTGGTTAAAACATCTTGTTCAAAGATACCACGTTTAAAATACTTTTAGAGGCATGGTTGTCACATTTATATGGGCGAACGTGCTCTAAAACCGTTTACGATGGAGGAAGCTAACCATGCTGATACTATGCGCAAATTTATTTAGGCCTTCAAAGAAAATGAAATCCAATTACCCAAAGCAGCATTACTGGAATTGTGATTAATCCATATTGTAGACGAGATACCACCATTTTCTCTGCCAGTAATTAAAGCGCTTGGAGCCGAACTAATTAATTTTAATCGAGTACAGAAATCTTCTGAACCAACAATCTTATGTATATTAATTGAATCAATACTGCGATTCAAAGCACAAACAATTTTTAATAGTATATGAAAATATTTAGTCATAGTCATCTAAGAATCACCTTATGGTATTTCTTTTACTGGCTTGCTGCCATTTACTTTCTGATCTTTATACGATTTATGGGTCACTCATCTGTCGTCACAAATCCAATTAATGAACATCTTGCACTAAATGTTACCATCTTATTCAGGATTGGGCTTTTGGGAGCTATTATTATCGCAATCTCGTTTGGGTTACTGGAAATTGTTTTTGAAAGAAGATTCTTCAGTACCATGAGTTATGGAAAATTAATTTTCACCAAAAGCATTATTTACAGCTTTATATTTACTACCGCACTTATTCTATTGAGCATTCAAAATCAGCAAATAAGTCAAGGTTATTTTGATTTTATACAGTGGAAAAACTCTTTTTCTATATTGAATCTGTTGGCATGGGTTTCCTACATGGCAGTGGCCAGTGTTTTGGTCAATTTTACAAAAGAAGTTAATCTCAAATTTGGACCTGGAAATCTGTGGCGTATGCTCACCGGTAAATTTCACCGGCCTCGGCAGCAAGAAAAAATCTTGATGTTTTTGGACCTTAAATCTTCAACCACCATTGCAGAGAGATTAGGGCATATAAGATACAGTCAACTTATTCAGGATTGCTTTAATGATTTGGCGGTTGTAAGTGAGTACCAGGCAGAAGTATATCAATATGTAGGCGATGAAGCAATTTTGTCATGGGAAACTTCAAGCGGCATAAAGAACAACAACTGTATAATGGCATACTACGCGTTTAAGGATATTTTAAAACAAAGATCAAGCTATTATCTGAATAAGTACGGATTAAAACCTGTTTTCAAAGCAGGTATCAACTTAGGTGTGGTAACTGTTGTTGAGGTTGGCCGATTGAAGAAAGAAATAGCTTTTCACGGTGATACTGTCAATATTGCGGCAAGGATTCAGGATATGTGTAACAAATTTGGTAGGGAATTATTAATTTCTGAGTCCTTGGAACAAAAATTAATAGACCGGGATGATTTTAGAAAAGAAGAATTAGGTAAAATACTTTTAAAAGGTAAACAAGAGAAGATAAGTTTATATTCAATTCATCAGGAAAGTGCTTAGTCTTTCAAGGCGTAATTCTGTTTTTGTAATGGAGATTTTTATCACGGCACAATAATCCTTTCACTATTGAGACATTTGCTATAAAAACCAACTTACACACCCAAAACCCATGTAGGATTACGTTTTACTTCACCTACATGGCAAGCACACCCCTGCCATCCGCAGGCAGGCAACTTGTGGAGCCTAGGGGAGTCGAACCCCTGACCTCTTGACTGCCAGTCAAACGCTCTAGCCAACTGAGCTAAGGCCCCAATTAATTTCAAGCCTGTTAAAGACCTTATTGAAAATGCAACACAAATTTAGTCAATTGAAATCAATAATATCAAATAAAATGTTCCGTTATATTAACTATCTTGAATCCGGTCGAAGTACTGAACATTTTTTTATTTCGATCTAATTTTAAAACAAAGGTTCTCCAAAATTTGTAATAGTTATAGTTCTAGTTAAAAATATATAATTTGAAAGCATTAAAAAAAATAGGCGTCATTCTTTTAATACTATACGCACTCTTGTGTGTAGCCCTATATATTGTTCAAGATAAACTCCTTTTCAATCCTAGCAAGTTGGATCCTAATTATGCTTTCCGATCAGGCATCGAAATCAATATTCCCGTAGATGAAACGGTGGAATTGAATTGTCTTTGGATGAAAGAAGATCGTAGCAAAGGAGTTATTTTGTATTTACACGGAAACCGTGGCAGTAACCGCCGATGCTGGCGGCAAGCCATGAATATTGCTGGGAATGATTTTGATATTTTTATGCCGGATTATAGGGGTTATGGAAAGAGTGGAGGTTTCATTTCATCAGAAGGCCAATTATTCGCGGATGTACAAAAGGTTTATAACCACTTATTAACCCAGTACGATGAATCTAATATCGTTATTGTTGGATATTCATTAGGCTCTGGAATGGCTTCCTATTTAGCAGCTAAAAACAACCCGGCAAAATTAATATTAGTAGCTCCGTTCATTAGTTTCATTAATTTGAAGAACAGGAGACTGCCTATTATTCCTAATTTTATTGTAAAATATCCATTGCGGAATCATCGATATTTAAGTCAAGTCACCTGTCCCGTGACTTTATTTCATGGAACGCGAGATGAGATAATCCCTTATGATTCATCTGAAAAATTGAAAGAGATTAATCCTAATAATATCGCCTTGGTTACTTTACAAAATGAAGGACACCGTGGAGCTATTTTTAATGGATTGTTTAGGCGCCAAGTATCAGATATTTTGAAATCTATGTAGCTCTAGTGATGTCCCCAGTCATCATCACTACCCGTAGGTGAAAGCCCCAATCTATCTCCTTCTGTAGAAATGCCCAATCCCAAAACCATCCGGTTGGCATAATTAAAATAGCAAGTCACTTGATTGAGTTCTAATATTTGACCATCATCAAATCCCACTTTTCTCAAATTGTCTATATGATGCTCTTCGATAGATTGAGGACTGCTAGTCAATTGTTTGGCATAACGTAATCCGGTCAATTGCTTACGATCAAAATAAGTGCCTAGATGGCCACTTTGTAATGACTCAAAAAGTTGATTAAAAGTGGATTCATCATCAATCAAGTCTTTCAATCCTTCAGCATGGTGTTCTATGCAATAGTTGCAGCCATTCTGGATACTTACAAATATTCCAATCGTTTCAAGATACCAGCGGGGAATTTTATTCGCCGAATGATGCAGAACACTTTTGTAAAGTTGCATATGTCCTAAAAGAGTATGAGGACGAAGACTATGTGCGACCAAAATGTTGTCAATAGGTCCTTCTTTTCCTTTGACCCGTTGATAAGCTTTTTTAAGCGAGCCAGTAGCTTCTGAATCATTTATGGTAGTAATCCATGTCATAAATTCATTTTTTATTTCAATCTTTAAATTACTTAAAAAAATAGCCCTATTTAGATAATTCCCATTTTCTTCATAAGGAAAGTTGCATTTTTCATTTGGGCTACTCCAGTCTGGAGCTTATAATCAAAGTGCAGTTCATCTGATACAATCCTGCTTTCGAAACAGTAGATTTCTACTGTCTCAGGATATTGTTTTTCCAGTTCACCTAAAGAGAGTATGTGCGTTGCTAAAAAGATTAAAGCATCTTTTTTGACTAGCTTTTTTATGAGTTCATTCGCACCGTAGATCTTATCCTCTGAGTTAGTACCTTTTAATACTTCATCGAGTAAAACCAAACTAGGTATACCCTTATCTAAATCAGCTAAAATTTGTTGCAGTTTCTTTAGTTCTGCAAAAAAATAAGAAGTTTCCTCCTGCAACGAATCCGACATTCGGATTGAACTGTGTATTGGCATTGGTTTTAGCAAAAAACGTTGCGCACACACCGGACCTCCAATTTGTGCAAGGATGCAATTGACGCCCAGCGTTCTAAGGAACGTGCTTTTACCTGCCATGTTCGAACCCGTGATGATAAATAGGTTTTTGCCTGGACCAAATGCAAAATCATTGTTGATTCGCTTTTCTGCTGTAATCAGTGGATGGCCTACTTCAGTGCCATGGATCATAATTTCTTGGCTCATTTCAGGTACCGCGTATGCAGGATTATTGAATTGGAAAGTTGCTACGGACGATAAGGATTCAAAAAGTCCCAGTTGGTCAATCCATTTACTCAATTTAGGGCCAAATGAATTTACCCATTTAATCCACCTTCTATTTAGATGAATATCATAAAGTAAATAGCTATTAAGGATTACAAATGCCAGCATATTCAAGCGTTGATCAAATGCGCTACCAAGTTTTGCCAGCGAGGCGGTACCTTGCGTTGCCTCGTCTAGATTATGTTTGATTTCCTGCAATAATTTAGTTTCATAAGCTTCTGACGTAATGATGTCAAAAAGCATAGCGTAGAGCTTCCACATCGTTGATTTTCCTGAAATAAGTGTGCTATGGTATTGCGTTTTTTTCGTCTGAAGGCCTACCACAGTTAATGCGAATAGGATACCGATCAGTAATGGATATACATCCAAGGTTTGGAAGAAATAGATAGTCAGTCCGACCATGATGATTGGCCAAATGATTAATAATACTTTCCACCACCAGGCAAAATAATTACTGGATTTTGCGATTTTAAAATCGCTTTTTAAGCTTGCTGGATCTTGCAATAATTCCAGTAGCATTCCATGAGCAAGGACATTTTGGCGAAGCTTTGTGGTGAGTGATAATTCCAGCACGGATGCTTGGCGCTCTAGTATTTGACTTGTGTTGATGAATGGATCTTTTAGTGCATTGCTTAAATGAATCAGTCCAGTATAGGTTCCACATCGATTG
>JAHEJC010000535.1 GCA_024639065.1 Lewinellaceae bacterium
TAATGCCGGGATTGGTTTGGCCCTAATGTTTTATAGTTTGACCGAGACGATTAGTCACTTTGCAGCCCCACCCCCAATCGAGGGCCTAAGTGACCATCCTGCTCAATTGGCGTTTGGATTGACATTTTTACATTGGGGGATCCATGGATGGGCTATATATGGAATAGTGGGACTTTGTGTGGCTTTCTTTACCTACAATCGTGGCTTTCCATTGAGCCTTAGAGGTCTTTTATATCCATTAATTGGAGATCGAATCTATGGATGGACTGGTCACCTGGTTGACATATTGTCTACCATTGCAACCCTTTTTGGTCTGGCTACTACCCTGGGGATTGGAATTCGTTATATCAACTCCGGATTAAACTATCTTTTTGGCCTAGAGGATTCCACCTTTATGCAGATTGCTTTGGTCACTACATTGACTATTGGTGCTACCATCTCACTCATTTTGGGTTTGAAAAGAGGTATCAAGAATTTAAGTATTATAAGCGCCTGGATGGCGGTGGCTTTGATTGCGTATATGTTTTTAGTTGGACCCACATTATATATTTTGGACTCCTTTATCCAGAACACAGGTTATTATTTTCAAAATATCATTGTATTGGGTACCTGGAGTGAAGTATTCACGAATTCTAATTGGCAAGATGAATGGACTATTTTTTATTGGGGTTGGTGGTTTGCATGGGCTCCTTTTGTAGGCATATTTGTTGCAAGAATTTCCAAAGGGAGAACCATTAGAGAATTCATATTTGGCGTTATCCTAGCTCCGACATTGACCATTATTATCTGGGTAACTGTATTTGGGGCGGCAGGTATTTATGAAGAAGTATTCGGCGGAGGGGGTATTGTAGATGCCGTGAACAATAATTTAACCACCGCCATGTATGTGCTTCTTGAACGACATCCATTAGCCTTTATAAGCTCAATGTCGATCATCATAGTGGGTTGTATATTCTTCGTTACCTCATCGGATAGCGGATCGTTTGTAGTGGATTGCATAACTTCATCAACTGATGGAGATACGCCCAAAACACAACGTACTTTCTGGACTACTCTAGAGGGAATAATTGCTTGTGTTTTACTTCTGGGAGGTGGCTTGGTTGCATTGCAAACTGCCTCTATCGTGGTAGGAATTCCAATAGCTATTATCATGGTGCCCGCATGTTTTTCATTGGTAAAAGAATTGAGAAAAGAAATATCCGGTTAACGGTATAGTAAGTCAATTGTACATTTTGAATTTGTAACAATTTTCCCTTTTCCCCTTCGATTGACCATTTTCTAATTAAACTCAAATATGTCATGAAGGTAAAAGCTATTCTCCTTGTCTGTCTACTTTTCATCTTTTCATGTAAAAATTCACCTGATACCATAAACTTATTATTAGTAAATGGCAAAATCTGGACGGGCAATGAGCTTCAACCATGGGCTGAGTGGATTGCTATTGATGGAGATGAGCTTGTAGGTATTGGAGAAGGAGTTGCTGAATATTCAGCGGAGGATACCATTGACTTAAAGGGGCAGCTCACCTTGCCAGGATTTAATGATTCACACGTTCACTTTGCTTCGGCTGGGGCATTATTGTTAGGCATTAACTTATTAGATGTAAGTAATGAGCAAAAATTTGTAGAGCGGATAAAAGGAGCGACAGAACGCCTGCCAAAGGGTACATGGATTACTCGAGGGGATTGGGGTGCATATGAATCTTGGGAAGTTGGATCAGTTGGAGATAAAAATGAAGGAACTTCCTTCATGCCCAATCGTCAATTAATTGATGATTTTACCTCTAATCACCCGGTATTGGTTACTAAATTTGATCGTACCACAGGAATGGCCAATCAGTTGGCATTGGAGCATTTGGGTGTAAGGTCCAATACCGGAATTCTCAGGGATGATCAGCTTACCGACGCTCTAAAACAGATACCCGAGAAGTCCTTTGAACTTTTGGTGGCCGAAGCGGATCGAGCTTTTCAGGAATGCAGAAAATTTGGTGTCACTACCGTTCAGGATATGTCTCCCCTGAAGAGTGTGGACGTATACAAACATTTAGAAAAAGAAGGAAAAATGACTGCCCGCCTGTTGTTTTCTCCTTCCAGGCTATCTGATTATAAGATGATGATTGACAAGGGATGGGTCATTGACTGGAGTGATCCAAATCGTCCCCAACAAAATGTAGAAGGTTTTCTGGGGTTCGGAACGATTAAAAGCCATATTGATGGTATTATGGGTGCAAGATCTGCCCGATTTTATGGACCTTATAACGATAATCCGATGGATCAACCCGATTGGAGAGGGGGATGGCGAGAGTTTTCCAAAGACCTGCCTAGCTTCAAAGACATGCTTATCAAAGCGGATGAAGGGAAGATCCAATTGCGTGTACATGCGATCGGTGATGAAGCCAATGCAATTTTGCTGGATATACTGGATACGCTAGAGCAAGTGAATGGTTCTCGTGAGCGACGGTTCAGACTGGTCCATGCACAGGTAATTGCTCAGCAGGACTTTGATCGCTTTGCAGGTAAGCGGGTAGTGGCTGAGGTGCAACCTTATCATGTAACGGATGATATGCGCTGGATGGAAGAACGGATCGGTTATGAGCGATGTAAAGGAGCTTATGCATTTAAAACCTTGCAAGAACACGATTGTCATCTTTCTTTCGGGTCCGATTGGCCTGGAACCAATGCATCTTACTATCCAATCAATCCTTTGATGGGGATTTATGCGGCTGTGACTCGCCAGACGGTCAATGGTGAACCTGAAAATGGCTGGTTTCCAGAACAAAAAATATCGCTGGAAGAAGCTTTAAAGGCATACACTCATGGTTCAGCTTTTGGGGCATTTGAAGAACATATAAAAGGGACCATGGAAGTAGGGAAATTGGCGGACATTTGTGTTTTAGATACGGATCTTTTTAAGACGGCTCCTAAAGCCTGGCTTGATGCCAAAGTAGTCTATACAATACTGGGTGGAGAAGTAGTCTACAAGCGGAATTAAAGCATGTCTCTCGAAAGTACCAGATTCTGCGATAACTGATTAGTATTTGTAATAATCAAATAATTAAATATTAATTTTTTCTATTGCTATTATTTTAGGCTAACAAGATACGCTACGAGGTCTCGGATTTCACCTTTACTTAGTACAGCACCAACAGGAATCATAGCAGAGGGTAAATTTTTCCGCGTTTCAATTTCCGATTTTTGTATTTCCTTTAATTGATTAGTTGGATCTTTTAATGTTAACTGATCGACTGTTTCATGAATGATCATCCCGACCAGTGATTCATTTGATTTTAAACTAATGCTTGCACTACCATATCCGGGAGCTATTCTAGCATTTGGTTCTACCAGGGATAGAAGCAAATCTTCTCTAGTTAAGCTGGCGCCAATTAGCGATAAGTCAGGACCTGCCTCTCCACCAGCACCATCAATTATATGACATTGTACACAGGGTGCAGATGGGTTTTGGTAAAACAATTTCTTGCCATTTTCAATATTGCCACCCACCAGGGATTCTCTAAATACATCAAGTTGGGCACTTGAGTCCACTTGTGAATAGTATTGATCAATAAGTGATTTTATTTGAGGGTCTTCTACCTGTTTTGCTGCCGATAGTGTTTCTAGTAAAACCCCTTTTTCAATAGATCCAGTAATTGCCTTGCTCAACCAGGAACTTAAAAGATCTTTTCCTGCATTCAGATTACCCAATCCAAGTAATGCTTTTTGTTTATCCTCTAATCGATCAGAAACTAATAATTTTTTTATGACCGACAATTTG
>JAHEJC010000149.1 GCA_024639065.1 Lewinellaceae bacterium
CATGAGCTACCAACCAATTTAAAAATGCTTCTCCCTCATATCTAAATCCTTGGTGGTTGACATGATTATCTCTTTTGTAGGCGTCGTCCGGCCCAACCATTGGCGTGGGAGAAATTATCAGTTTAAAACTGGCATCACTTTCCAATAATGTCTCTTTAAGCCAGCTTAATTGTTCAGCTCCCCAAAGCGTTTTATCAGGACCATCTTCCATCTGGTTCGGGCTTCTATAATCCCTTCCTTCCAGCATCCAAACCTGAAGATCCTTATTCATTCGGTGGGTTCGATAGGTTTTGGCACGTAGCTCTTCAGGATCCACCACGGGCAATTGTTCCCTAAAATTCTTAATCCCCAATTCATGAGCGATTGGAAATTCTTGAATAGTATCTGCATCGTTAAATCGATAGTCATGATCATCTTTTTGCCAATAGGTTGCCACATGGTTAAACAGCTCCTGAAATCTAGGTTGAACAAATTGTTCATGGTACTTTCTTCTCATCCCTACTTCATCGACCACCTCCATTCCTTCATATCCACCAGGATGTGGATTTTTACCTGCTTCAATAGCCTTGTCAAAATTTGATTTATTGGGATGGTCAAAATATACATTATCTCCGGTGCCGATGAAATAATCGGGACTTAAAGTGCTAATTGCTTGGAGTGCGGGATATCCAAGATTTTTATCACTTGCTGAATAGGCCTTCGACCGATCGTATCGCCCAAAATGGAAATGATAATAATTCATGCCGGTCACTACAGCAAAAGAAACTTTGGCTTCACTTACCGCTCCTGGCAGAGTCTTAAATGAAGCAATTTTGCTAGTGTATTGAGTATTGGCATCCTGACCAAATTTGAGGCGATAAAAATATTTCGTTCCTACTTTGAGCCCATTAAGCTGAATCTTAAGTATGAAGTCGTTTTCAGGTATTGCTTCAATAATTTTAGAGTTCAAAGGATTATTAAAAGTAGTATCTGAATCAATTTGAAATATTCCCATACCTTGCTTCCCAATTAATTCCCCATGGGTTAAGGTATCAGCTACAGTTAATCTCGACTGTAAGATTGCAGAAGTGTCAGTCACCTCACCTACGATCATGCCTTGTCCAAGATAAATATCTTGTTTAGGTTGGTTACATGATGAAAGCACAGCTGCTATGAGCAGGATTATTAAACCTTTAATCATCTTTGATTTATTTGAAGCGTATTATTGGTCCATTATAGTTGCGCTTTTTTACAATTAATTGACTCATTCCGTCACTATCTACCATTTACAAGACAAAAAAATATCTCCTTTTTACTTTGTACGCCTGATCACCATTCGTCTATAACTGGTCAGTTGTGGCAGACCATTGTCTCGAAGGGTAAGTACTTCATGCATAGTTTTTCCTTGGGCATTGGCTGGAATCTCCAAACTTGCACCACTCGAAGAGGCATCTCTTTCAGTAACGGTTCCGTCATAGGTACCAGCGTCTGAGTAAACCCACCATTGATAGCTCAATAGATCATCATCGGGATCATATGAGTCACGGCGTCAATTTTAACTATAGTTCCGACGCTTGCTTCTCGGTTAAGGACTTGCTTGGTTTCATCTCCATTAATAACCGCCACTGGATTGTTAGCGCCTCCCCACGCCAATAGCCAAACCGGCCTAGGGTAGTCTCGATCCACCGCTTCAATAATCATATTCGCCCTTGCGGAAGGCCGGTAACCGACTGAACTCATACCATACCCTCTATTGCCAGAAGTGGTAATGCCATGTAAGTAGGCTTCCGTTGGAAATTCACTATCGTGTAATACCAGATTGCTTTTTATTCTACCATAAGCGGCAATGCATTCATGAATCACATGAGTAGCCGGGTCTGCAAGTTTCCAGATGCCAGTGGACCCGATCAAACCCTCAATATCAAAACTATTGGAATACACCAGAAGTCTTACCAAGGATTCTTGATCATCCGGTTCATTAGTAATATCGGTAGTCACGATGATGCGCGATTTATCCAATGAGCTGGCAGCCACTGCATTCATTAATACCATCATACAACCAAGACACCAGACTAATTTTGTCCAAAAGTCATTACAATAACTTTTCCATAAGGTATAAATCATTCATTTTATTTTTAACATAGACACTTCCTTATCTATCTCTAATATTTTGTTAAGTCCAATTCCATCATTATATCCGCTTCAATATACTTCAGTTTATTTTGTTGTACTTCCACAAAACCAAATCCCTCATATAAATTATAAGCCGCTTCAAGTTTTCGGGCCGAGTAAAGAATTACTTTTTTAGCCGCTAATCCTTTACATTTATCGATGGCCAATTGCACCAGTTGCTTGCCAAATTTAAGCCCTTGATAGTTTTCGGCAACGGCTAATTTTGCTAATTCATAATTTTGGTTGTCAATTTTGATCAGAGAGACGGTCCCCACTATTTCATTTCCATATTGGGCTAAAAAAATAAAACCTCCATCATTCAACACATAATGGGTCGGATTATCAATAAATTTCCAATCTTCGGGCTCTACTAAAAAGCCTTTTTCCAACCATTCAAGCGTCAGCCGTTTTAGGTCCTCTTTGTATTGGTCGTGGTAATTTATAATCCTCAATTTATCTTGGTGGATTTTCACAATTCTGTTTATAACTTTTGGACATTAATTATTCAATTTTTCTGCAGACTCAATACTGTTGATTGAAATTAAGAAAAAGAAATTTTGATTTGAACTTTAAATAATTCCCTTGAGTAAATTCTTTTTTTGCATGGCGGAAGCGGTAATCACACCGGATAACATGGCCCCTCCAATACCGCAAGTCACGATATCTTGTCCTGTTAGGAAAAGGTTTTTGATTGGTGTATGGGGGCGCAGTATGGGTGATTTAAAGCGTTCAGGTGTATGTTCAATTCCATAGATTTCTCCTTGAGCATAAGAACAAAAGTTATGGGTGGACAGTGGTGTGGATAATTCATAATGCGCTACTTTTCCTTTGAGTTGAGGCAGGTATTCAAATATCTTATCAAGCAATCGTTTACTAAGCTTTTCCTTGAAAGCTTCATAGTCTTCGCCTCGTTTCATCCATCGGGTACCTTCCCATGGTTTAAACCAAGTATAGGGAGCCATGGTGATAACATCAACCGTACTTTTGCCCGGATAACGCCTTGGCCAATCCGGATCTTTAGCAGATGGGAACGAAACATAGATCATAGGGAAGTCTACCTCAGGATCTTCCAGATAGCGATTTAAGTTATGATCATGATCATAACCATGCTCAGGGTAAATCCAAAAATTCGGTCGCTCCAGACCCAGTGATTCGGAAGATTCCTCAAAACCCAGGTAGAGGGCGATATGGGAAGCCGAAGCATTTAGGGCCTCTATTTGTTCTGAGTATGCTTCTTGATCTTTAAATGATTCTTTTACTAACTTACGAAAGGTGTTATGGATACCTGCCCCACTGATCACGGCCGGAGCAAACCATTCAGAGCCATCTTCCATGCGCACGCCTTTACATTTTCCATCAGATAAGATAATCTCTTCGACTGCGGCATTGGTAAAGATCTCACTGCCCGTATCAATAATCGGCTTGGCAATGGTTTCAAAAATTTGTTCGCATCCGCCCACGGGAAAGCAGGCCCCATTCAAATAATGTTTTACGACCATGGCATGCATGGCAAAACTGCTTTGACCAGGCGTAAGTCCATAGTCCCCGTATTGGCCGGTAAGCACCCCGATCAATTTTTGGTTGTCCGTAAGTGATCTCAATACTTCAAGTGTGGACTTTCCGGAAAGGGCGAGAAAATCCTTCCGCATTCTCCTTGAAGCTAATCTCCTGGGTATTCCTGAAAGCGCCTTTTCCATAAAGAAATCGCGGGCTGCAAATTGAAGTTGATACACCAGATCGATATACCTATCAATGGCTTCTTGTTCTTCTGGGAAATAGCCCTTCAGCGTATCTTTGAAATTATCGATCCCCTTTTTAAACTCATAGACTTCCTGACCAAAGATGATCTTATCATACACTTCTCCTAATTCTTCCCAGCGCAATTGATCATCACATAAATAGCGCATCAACCTTCCAGACATGCCTTTTTCTCGATGAAATTCACCCAGATAATGGATACCCACATCCCATTCAAAACCTCTGCGTTTAAATACATGGGTAAAGCCTCCTGGTGTATAATGTTTTTCTAGTATAAGCACCCTTTTACCGGCAACCCGACTTAACAAGGAAGCCGCAGTGAAAGAACCTGGACCAGATCCAATCAAGATGACATCAAAATTTCCGGTAGGTTTCTCTCGCTTGAATGATTTTGTAAGTGACATGAGTTGAAAGGTAGGATTTTATTTTGAAAAATGATTTTGTACGATGGTATTTAACTGAGCCTGATCATTGACTCTCGTAATTCGTGTTTTGTATTACCCCGAGCTATCTTTATCTTTGAAATTTCGCATTTTCCGCATCTTTCAGCAGTGGTAATAAGCATTGCCTTGACCATAGTAAAAGAGGCTATCTTTGTGCAGTATTCATGATTTTAGACTCCATTCACAATTTTGATTATTCCCAACTAAAATTCCAAATTGGTTCAACACCTCGAAGGTGCTTCACAAAATAGTTCCATCTTCTTTTTGCAAAATACTTCAAATGGTCTCCTTGATAACCATGCCGTTGACTTGGCAGGATAAGCATATCGAATTCTTTGTCTTCCTTAATAAGTGCTTCAGCTAGTTTGAACGTAGCCGAGGGATTTACATTTTCATCTATCCCTCCGTGAGTAATCAGCAGCTTACCTTTTAGATTTCCGGCCATAGTAATGTTTGACTGGAGATGATAGGCCGAGTCAACCGGCCAACCCATATACATTTCCGGCCACCAGGCTTTTTCCATTCGATGATCATGATCTGCCGAACTGGCAACGGCCACTTTGTAAAAATCAGGGTATGCAAGAACAGCATGGGCTGCATCATAGCCACCTGCTGAATGACCGAAAATACCAACACGCGTAGTATCGATCCAACTATATCGTCTTCCTAACTGCTTAATGGCACCAACGTGGTCTTTCAGATTCCCACCGAGGTTTTTATAAGAATAATCATGAAATTGTTTGGAACGCCCCGAAGACCCTAGCCCGTCAACAACCAAAACGACAAATCCCAATTCAGCATAAGTTTGTAAACGGAACGCTCGTGAAAAGTCTTTCGGAAACAATTGAGTATGTGGGCCAGTATAACTATATTCAATTACTGGATATAAGTATGTTGAATCAAAATTTGTCGGCTTCCAGATGGCGCCATATAGGGTGGTTTTTCCATCATGTGCTTTGGCTGTAAAAATTTCCGGAGGATTCCACCCTTTCAGACCAGTGACATCTGCCTGTCCTAAGGTCATTAGTATTTCTCCCGTTGCGGAGCTTCGCAACACTGTAGTTGTTGGAATATTTACGGTTGAAAAATTATCAATAAAGTAATTACCATCAGGCGAGATACTGATTTGATGATGACGGTGTTCACTGGTTAGTAGTTTCAGGTTTTCTCCATTAAAAGAGACACTATACAAATGTTGATAATACGGGTTCCGACCTTTTTCTTTCCCAGAGGCAAGAAAATATATCTTTTGATTTTCTTCATCAATCCGTACCAGGCTGTTTATGTAAAATGCACCGTTGGTTATTAATTTTTCTTCTTGGGTTTTTAAATCCAGGCTATACAGTTGTCGCCATCCATTTTTCTCTGATAATAAAAAGATCAAATCGCTTTTTTCAGCGAGCTCATAGGTAAAATTGTCAATATTAGTAGGACTTGTTTCAGCATATACAGTTTGAAGTTTTTCTGTTTTAAGATCGAATTTATAAATATTGATATTTTGGTAACCGCGCGTCATCCTTTGAAGAAAAACGGTACCAGGTTTGGTTGACCATTTTACACCGATGCTATTAATATGTGTACTCCTGGGTAAATCCACGTTGATTTCCTTTCCCGAGACAACATTATAAAAAACAGGTTTCATATATACCATTGAAGTATCACCAGGAGATCCTCTGTAGTAAGACAGCAATTTGGGTCTGTACAATGTATCAACACTCCAGTCGAGCAAATACATTTTTTGTGCAGATCTAAGATCGCAGATATTAACGAAAATCCATTCACTATCTTCAGACCAATCAACACCAAAATGATCGGGGCGACCACCATTTTCTCCCTCCATAATATCAGCCCATCCGTACCAAGTAGCATATTCATATCCTTTGGTTCCGGATTGGCTAAGTTGTTTAACTTCTCCTGTTTCATTGGATTTAACATAAAGATTATAATCTTTCGTGTAAGCAATCCATTTTTTATCAGGAGAGTATTTCTCATTTTCATTGGTTTGGAGATCTTCTGGTGGTGCGCTTAGAGAATAGGTTTGAGTATTTAAAATATAGGTTTTATGCTCCGTAGTTATTTTTAATTCAGTAGGGCTCTTATACTCAATTTTACTTATTGGGAGATCATTAGGTTTAACATCCGTACCGGACGAATCGGTCAGGATGCGTGCAAGTTTTTGATGATCAAACAGGTCCGACACCATTTGATCTGGCAAGGTGACTTTGAGATACTTTTTATTATCCAGGGATTGATTGATGTACCATGCGCCGGTGCTATCCGGAAACCAATTTGGTTGGATAAATAAATTAAACACTTTTTTATTTTGGTAATTCTCCGTTATATATCCAACAGCTCGATGGTAATCATCCATGGTGATAGTATCTTGTCCCAACACCAAGCTTAAAGGGGTCGTTAAAAAGATTAATAATAATGTTACTAATTTCATGTTTGCATTAATTGGTTGGTGACAGGATAGTCTAAAAACGGTCCGTATAAGAATTGAGTAAAAATGCATTTGATAAGGTATTGTAAGGTGGCTTCTGTGTTTACATCATCAATTTATGAAAACTACATGCAAGAACATAATTAATATTAAATCTGTGCTTATCGACAAGCATTAAGCTCCTCCGGCCTTAACCTCATTTGCTCAACATCGGTCTTCATGGAATGAGTATTATTTCATACCATCTTTTTTTGACCAATTTGTAGTCGATAGAACAACATCAATGCAGTAATAGAAATCAAGCATATATTGATCATATATAAATAGATTCTGAGATCAGAATTGTCCTCTGTATCAGGGAAAATCGTAAGGATGATATTTGAGGATGCATTAAAAGAGGCATGTAATAGAATAGCTATTATAAGGCTTCCATTGGTACGTAAATAAACATAAGAAAAAATAAAGGTTTGGGCCGTTATGTTCAATAGATACAAACCAACAGTCCATACACTTACTTCAAAAATGGAAGGAATCGCTGCACCGGGGAAAGTGAATGATGCGATATGCCAGAAGGTCCAGGTAACGCCCAGAATTAAACTACTGGTGTATAGGTTGTATTTTTTGAGAAGCGTGGGAAGCATATAACCGCGCCATCCTAGCTCCTCCATGACCGGCCCAAAAGGAAGGGCTAAAAGCAAATATGGGAATACCATTTTTAAGCCCTCCATAATTTCTATTCTTCCAAGTTCAAATCCGAAAATGTTGGTACAAAGAAGTGAGAGCAAATATAGGATCAGCGGTAATAGGAGGACAAACAGATACCATTTCACCGGTACCCTAAACGACTTAAACTTACTTAACAACCGGTAGACAGCAGGTTTACCTTCAGTAAACCGCACAGTAATGATCGCCGCAATTGAAGGACCAAATCCACCAAAAATACCGATCAATGCAAGCCATGGAAAGGATCCTTCATCTGCATGAAGAATTATTTGATAACATGGATAAAGAAAGGTCCATGAAATTAAATAGTTCAATAGTACATAGAAAGTGAGCGGTCGGTTCTTTATCGATTGAAGTAGCGCCATTTTCGTTTAATTAATGGATTCAAATTAACTGGAGGATGGTGTTCAAGAGTTGGCAATTTTCCAAAACCTGCTTGGGAATTATCAAGCACATGACTGGGTTTTGAAGTGCATCAAATTATGAATTTGCATTAGATCCATTTGATTGACCTGCATTAAATTAAAAGAAGCATTCATTTGAATGATACCTTCATCTGCCTCTAATTTTACTATATCAAATGTTTGCCATGTTCCCAGGCCTACCACTGGAATCATTCCTTGGGAAGTAAGAATCATTCGAAGGTTCATCTTTTATTTTTTCGAAGCGTTAATAGATGGTCTACCAATTGTCGAAAGCTATGAGGCTGATCTTCTCGAAATTATCCTTTCATTCTTAATTGAAAGTTCTATATTTCCTTGTCCGTTGACGAAGGACAACTCTACAAACACAATGACGTTTAAGTTCTCCTATTATCTTAACGTTTCAATCACTGAATAGGTCGACAAATGAATTTACATTTAGAAATTTGTTAAAGGTTATACCGAGTAAAAATGATATAGATTACCGAAGCGTGCGTAGCTTGTTTTTAGGCCCTCAATTTATATGCAGTGCAACTAGCACCTAAAATTATTTGCTCCAAAGTTAAAGTTGAAATACCAGTAAATTTAGAATCGTTAAAATCTTGATGTTCATTAACTTCATCTTGATAATCAAGAATCATATCGTTCTCGTTGGATAACCAAAACCTCAAGTAATTATTACCCGATTTATCCAACTTATCTGAGTTCATAATTGCATTAATCATTGCCGTGAACATTCGTGTTGGTCCAGGCTACTTGCGAATTGGTGGCGTTTAAAGAATAAAAGATACCGATAAATAGGAAGAAGGTGATGACGTTTTTCATTGGAATCCAATTTTTTTGATTTTTGATTTGATGAATTGCTTATCGGAAGGTTACAAAATCAACTAGATTTTATAATTAGAGCTAGTTGAATACTTTCTATAGGCCAATCCACAACTAGATTCAGGATCCGTGTTATGGCTTTGTCCCATTTAAGCATTTTCTTGACAGGCTTAAAGGAAAGAATCCTGAAATCCAAAAAACTAGCCAAAACAATGTGTCATTAATAGAAGCGCCTATAATCAATGAGTCAATGGCAATTAGCGTTCGTTACCAAAAGTTAAAACAGCTCAGGTTGCTATTCAATTTTTAATCCAGACCAGGCCTAGTCAATTAGTTTTGCCAACTTTGGCCGGATCAATTGCTCATAGGGTGCATAGCCCTTTAGGCCTGCCAGATCCCAGTCAAATACAAAACTTCCGTAATCGATGGTTCGGCCTTCTTCCATAGCGCGGGTCAGGGCTGCCACAGCTCGTTCCTGATCGGTCAGGATGGCAAAGATCCTGGCCTGCCAGTATGAAATAGTGCCGCGGTGTAGGCGTTGACTTTCAGTCGGATAACCAGGACGCATAGCTTCCAGCGTTTCGATCTGAGCATAGGCATCATCCTTCTTTCCCTGGCGGGCTAAGGCTGCACCTAACAACCCTTCGACCCAGACCCCCATATGCCATGAAACATTCTTAGACATACTTTTTGGAATCACTCCATCGGATACTTTATTCCAGTCTTGATCCTTCAATTTCAAATCAAGCAGAATTTTTTCGGCTTGGTCCCATTCTTTCAGCAGATAATGGGCATAGGCTTTGGAATCCCAATTATACATGTGGGAATTAGACCATACCAGGTAATTCCAGGATCTTTTCGGGTCGTCAAAACTGGTAAGGCTATCCCGGAGCAGGGGCAGGTAGATGTTTTCGGTTTCGGGAGGAAATATAGCACCGAACATCTGGGCAAAGCGGATGAGGTCACTAGCATGCATCCCCGGCAGTCGTTGACGCAAGGTTTCAATATCTCCATCCAACATATAGGCCCGGATAAATTGTTTTGGGTCGTTAAAGTTTTCAGCTACCCTCTCTTCAAAAGCAATCACCTCTTTATGTCTACCTAGACGATTTAACGCGAAAAAATACGCATCGTGCGATTGCCAGGTGATGCGATCGCCGTAAATATCATATTGACTGAAGATCTTCTCGAATTGTTCGGCAGTATTTGCTGGCTGATTCAAATCTAAATAGGAATACGCTACATGATGGAGCATCGTCAAATCCTTGCGATCTAATTCATGATTTTTCATTATGGCCACTAGTGCTCCTTTATAATCCGCTTCTCTGTATCTCTCTATAAAAAGGAAAAAGTTTTGCTCAAATTCGGTACAAAAATCCCAATGCTTTTTGATGTATTGACTCCTCGTTTCATATCCCTTTGCATCTTCGTAGCTGTACAAAATAAAAGCATAATAGACGTGGGCTAACAAGAATGTAGAATCGAGCTCCAGTACCTTTCTGAAACAGTTGGGATCAAACATATGACATTCTAAGTAAGCTTGGTAAGCTTCGTACTTAGGCGGATTAATGTTTGACAATTTTTCCGCCTCTCTGACGCTCCAATATCCTTTCAATTGTTCTCGAATTTCCGCGATCATGGATTCTTTTTGAGATTTCAATGCCCATACCGGAGGAAATTCGTATAGGATATCACCCGAGTGGTTGGATTCCAGGCGGGAGGTGACCTGCAGGGAGTCGCCAGTCTGGTAATAGGACCCTGTGACCACAAATGGGGCGTCGGTCAATTCAAATAGAGATACCTGACCTTCAGGATTATTCGGCAGGATACCAACCTTATCCCTGTATCTCCGCATCATTTCCGGTGAGGTTGTCTTTACCTGCAATTCTCGTAATCCTGACGAGATCCAATCTGAGGCCATAAATCCCAAGGCATCGAGCAAAGGATCACCCGTATCATTGTTGAAAACCGCAACCGCTACTTTTTCCGTACGAATGGATTCTTCCAAAAGCTGATCTTGGTTGATTCTGTCTTTGAAAAGCATCCATACCAGGATTGCACCCATTGCCATAACCACAGCACTTAGGGCTACCAAGCGTATCCTCCGTTTAGTTTTGGAACCCTTAGATGAAGTCGGCTCCATACGGTTGGCTTTGCCGCCTAATTCCTCAGGTTTAGGTAGCGCTAATCCCAAAGATTTAATCGCAAACACTTCGATGGGTACAGCAACATTTTTCAGCTCAAAGTACCCCATCGAGACTGTATCGATTTCTTGATTTTTAATTTGCTTACGCACTTCGTCTGAAATCAGAACAGCTCCAGGTAAGCCCAAACTCTCGACCCTGGCTGCTACGTTCACACCGTCACCATAGACATCGCTGTCAGATTTTACAATATCGCCAAGATGGACACCAATACGTAATGGTACGGTTGGCTGTTGTTGCAATTCATGTTGCATGGCAATAGCACAATGAACCGCATCTACACAGGATTGAAAAATACTTAAGGTTCCGTCGCCGTAATATTGTAATATCTCTCCATTAAATTGTTGGTGATGACGTTCAAATACTTCTCTGTGCCTTTGACGGATTTTATTGGCCAGCGCTTCACTCTTCTGCATCAGCTGGGTATAACCAGCAATATCGGTAAACATGATAGCGGCCAGGCGGCGGGTTTTCATTTCAGACACGATAATGGTTTAAGGCTTGCTTGATCACAATATCTTCTTTTCAGATTCAGGGATTTCCATTCTTATCACCGAATTTGCAGTGGTTTCCTCTAAAATAGGAAATTGAATGCAATTTAACCTTTCAGCGCACCCCAATTCTGAATTCGGCGTTTTCAAGGCCTGGATTTATGTTTTCTATCCAGAGTATATAAAAATCTAGTTTACATTAACCAACTCGAATTGGAAAAGGTATGCGAGAGTTTTGTACACATCAAGTTGAATCGTCATATCCAATAATTTGAAAAGCCATCTAAACTTATAGCATTTGTAATTGCTGACTGTAATTTTATGTACCTCATTAACGATTGATTTTATTTTTTATATTCAGTTATTAATCCTTCAACCTGAATATATTAACCCACTATTCATGTGAATAAAATATTTTGTTCACAATTCTCCAGCCTTCAGGAAACTTATATAAGCCCATATAATCAGTATATATATGTTTTGAGTTTTCGTAAATTTCCATTCGAGCAATCGCTGTGTTCCCTGAAAAATCTATTAGACTGAATATAGATTCAATACGGTTGGTATTTCTCGTTCTATCCAGTTGCAATCGATTCAGCCACATATCTAAACTTGCATTAATATTTCGCCGTCGGCAAAGACATGCATTACGAAATTTTCATGAAATCCCTTTTTTACCAGAACCGTATCTCGATTGATATGAAGGTCCTCAACGTAGCTTTTAATGAGAACCTCCTTTATGGCCATCTCATTTTCAATTTCAGATTCTTGCGCTAATAAACATGCAAGACAAAAAAATGATGGGAATAACTAAAACTGATTTTCTCATGTTTTAAATATTTGCTAGGTCATGTGTATTGACCACCAAATGTGATTCTCACCAAGACTGAGCTTGCATCTTCCATTTACTTTTCATAGCTATTTTTCTGATAACCCGGAAGATAACCGAACTTCACTCACTTGCTTAACTTCAATCGGTTTTCCTTTAATATCTCCAAACCTATTCCTAACGTAGGTCAAGATGGACGCTATAGCCAGATCATCCAAATGTGCATTGGAGGGCATCAATCCATTGTAGTTTCTTCCATTGACTTCGATCTCCCCTTCCATCCCATTAAGGACCACATCAATCAAGCGCTCTACATCACCCGTTATCCACTCGGAACCTACCAATGGTGGAAAACGGTTATTATCACCCTTCCCATTTTGTTGGTGACACAATGCGCAATAGGTCCTGTAGAGTATTCTACCACTTAATTCTCCACCTTGCTGTGTATTGTCAAGAATCTCATCGGGCGTTTTTATATAAGACATTGCTTTTCGTTTTTCCATTGGTTCCAGCTGTGCTTCACCGAAACTATCTTTATCTCCCCGATATAGCACCCGCCAAATTTTTCCTTGGTTGGACTCGCTGATATAAAGGGATCCATCTGGACCCGTGGATAAGCCCATGGGTCTATATTTCGCATCACTTGTATTAATTACCGTATCAACCCCGGTGAAGCCATCTGCAAAAACTTCCCATTTACCGGTTGATACACCATCTTCAAAAGGGACGAAGCACACAATGTAACCTGCTTGTGGATAGGGAGGACGATCTGTTGAGCCGTGAAATGCTACAAAAACGCCTTCGTTGTAACGGGCCGGGAATTGAGTACCATGATAAAACATTACATCCATCGGAGCCCAATGGCCGGGAAAACCAATAACCGGATCATCATATTCACTAGCTTTGCCTACCTTGTTCCCATCGCCTCCATATCCTGGTTGTAATACATTTTTTCCTTGGATCTGATCATAGTAAGCATACGGCCATCCATAATTTGAACCTTCTTTCACTTTCATCAGCGTTTCTGCTGGTAAAACAGCCGCCTGCCACGATGAGAAAACATCTGGAAAAATGGTGTGAAAATTATCTATTCCATTCCCTACAGCATATAAACTCTCGTCCTTTGGGTTCCACTCCATACCTACTACACTTCGGATACCCGTTGCAAATTTAGATCCGTCCTCTTGAGTCAGGCCAATTTTGTTAGCATCAAACCTCCATATTCCTGCCTGGGTTTCCAGTTCCGGACATGGGTTTAATCCTTGACCTCCCGGGATGCCAGCAGGACCATATTTTTCCATATCCTGACAGGCATCAGATGGTGAGCCAAATGGGATATACATAAATCCCTTATTATCAAAAGCGACTGGCTTTGTGGTATGCCAGTTCCTATCAACATTTTTCTCCAGGTCAGTAAAAACAATTTCAGTCGCTGAGGAAGGGACTAATTCCCCGTTGACTAGCTTATTCCTAAAAATCATTTTTCTGGTACTTGTATACAGGAACCCGTTGTGGATGGTTACGCCCGTAGCACCACGACCTTTGTCAGCGTAATTACCAAAATGAACGATACTATCCGCTTTGCCATCACCGTCATTGTCTCGCAAGGCAATTGTTCCTTTTCCATCTTCAGTGTGCATTAACTGAGCATAAATATCTCCATTGTTGTTGACGGCTATATGTCTTGTTCCCCCAAGGCTATCCACCACAACCAACGCTTCAAAATTTCCAGGAAGGATTAGCCCACCATTGTCGGGATCACTCAAAGGCAAGTTAGGGCC
>JAHEJC010000150.1 GCA_024639065.1 Lewinellaceae bacterium
GATTTGAGCAAGTTGAAATTATTGACTTGGCCGATAAGGGTCAGGCGATTGGTAAAAAACCTGATGGTGAGATTATTCTGGTTGGTCAAGTAGTCCCGGGTGATTTGGTAGATGTAATCACCACCAGAAAGAAAAAAGGTATTTGGCACACCATGCCAACTCATTTCCATAAATTTTCTCCTGACCGGGTAGAGCCTTTCTGTAATCACTTCGGGATCTGTGGAGGATGTAAATGGCAGCACTTCAATTATGAAAAACAACTGAAGTACAAACAAAAATATGTTGCAGACAGTCTTTCCAGAATTGGTGGGTTCTCTAACACCGAGGTATCTCCTATCCTTCCTTCACCCAGGTTAACAGATTATCGCAATAAAATGGAATTTTCTTTTTCAAATAAACGATGGATAACTGAAAAAGAGATTCAAGAAAATATTGAATTTTCGGATCGAAGAGCGCTAGGGTTACATCCTCCAAAATACTTTGATAAGGTAGTTGATATAAAGCATTGCCATCTACAAGAGGGAATTTCAAATCCGATCCGCAATTTTTTAAGAGCGTTTACTTTGAAAAATAATTACGAATATTATGACGCTTTAGCCAAGAAAGGGTTCATGCGTAGCGTAACGATTCGATTTGGTGTATTTACTGATGAAGTCATGGTGAATTTTTCATTCCATTATGAAGATGATAAGATAAAAAGTTTATTGGATGCCTTGTTACATGAATTTCCTCAACTCACTTCGATTAATTATTGCATTAATCCCAAGTACAATGAAAGCACGTTTGACTTAGAATTCATTTCCTATTATGGTCCAGGCTATATTAGAGAGACCATCAACCATTGTACGTATCAGATAGGCCCCAAATCATTTTTTCAGACTAATTCATTTCAAGCCAAAATAATGTTTGAAAAGATAAAAGAAATAGCTGATCTAGCTCCCTATAAAACCATTTACGACCTATATTGTGGAACAGGAAGTATCGGCTTATACCTAGCTAATTCTGAAACATCTTTGGTAGGGATTGAAGAAATTGATGAGGCAGTTGAACAGGCAAAAGTAAACCAATCAATCAATGGTATTCAGCAAGCTGCGTTTATCACTGGAGATATAAAAGTGGTATTGAATGACTCGTTTAAGGAAAAATACGCGCCGGCAGATTTGATAATTGTTGATCCACCAAGAATGGGATTGCACAAAGACGTATGTACGAGTTTATTAGAGATAGGCAATCCACGGATCATCTATGTAAGTTGTAACCCAGCTACACAGGCAAGAGATTTAAAGATTTTATCAGAAAAATACACGGTCGAATATCACCAGCCCTTGGATATGTTTCCCCACACACATCATACCGAAAATATAAGTTTATTAATAAAGAAGGTTTGAATGAAATCGTTAGAAGAAAATTATAACAGTTTAAATTTAGAAATAAAGCCTTATATAAAAATGATGGGCCAAGCGGCTGATTCCATAATTAATCAAGATATCTCATCCTATCCTATTTTTATATTACATCAGACTCAGGTACCGTTTGGTTTGCCTTTGGTGGAGCGTGAAAAATTGGGAGGTAGGTGGTCGGTTCATGCCAGTACGCTGGAGGAATTTGTTACTAAACAATTGATTGAACAAGAGAAAACGGACGAATTTAAATCCATCTATAAAGATCCAAAAAAGTATCTTTGCCTTTTTGTGATCCAAGCTGAGGGTGCGAATTTTATCTTTCTCCCCCGCGCCCAATCATAAAAATAGTATATAAAATGAAAGGAATAATTCTGGCAGGAGGACTGGGAACACGTCTGTATCCACTCACATTAGTTTCAAGTAAACAATTATTGCCTGTATATGACAAACCGATGATCTATTATCCATTATCTACTTTAATGGATGCCGGAATCCAGGATATTTTAATCATTTCTACTCCTGGTGACCTTCCAAATTTTGAACGACTGCTTGGAGATGGATCCGCTCTAGGATGCAATTTTAGTTATATTGCTCAATATGAACCAAATGGACTTGCTCAGGCATTTGTTCTGGGAGCCTCTTTTATAGGTAATGATGCATGTGCGCTGGTTTTGGGCGATAACATATTTTACGGAAGTGGTCTTCGAGAGTTATTACAGGCTAGTACCACTCCAGTTGGAGGAATCGTATTTGCTTATCAGGTAGCCGATCCTGAACGATATGGAGTTGTTGAATTTGATAAACATTTCACAGCACTTTCTATCGAAGAAAAACCAAAAAATCCGAAATCTAATTATGCGGTCCCCGGACTCTATTTTTACAATAATGATGTAATAGAAGTGGCAAAAAATTTAAAACCCAGTGCTCGAGGAGAATATGAAATTACGGATATAAACAAACATTATTTAAAGGAAGGAAATTTAAAAGTAGCCGTACTTAACAGAGGGATTGCCTGGCTGGATACGGGTACCCATTATTCCTTAATGCAAGCAGGGCAATTCATACAAGTTATTGAGGAAAGACAGGGATTAAAAATTGGATGTATCGAAGAAGTAGCCTATGAAATGGGTTTTATAGACGATACTCAACTGGAAAAACTTGGAGAAAAATATATAAAAAGCGGGTATGGGGAGTATCTTTTGCGGTTACTTAAATAAAATGACCGGCCAATTTGACCGGTCACACTTCAACGAAATTTCTCATGAAGAAAACGTAATCCTAAGATTGAATGCAAAAATTAACTTGCAATTTCAACCCTTTGTATTTATGTTAATACTATTTTGAATATAATAGTTCCAACACAAAAAAATTTTATACTAAATTATTTTTAATAAAATCAATCCTTCATTTGGAAGCCCAGGATCAAAATTTCTTTACAGACGATCAGGAAGAAGTGCTTAAATCCATTCGGGTTTCAAGAATCATTTTGCCGATTATCTTGGGCGTAGCAGTGGTTATTTACCTTGCCTGGAATCAATTCAATCCAGCTGAATATGACAAAATTAATTGGACCCGACACACCTTGATTTGGGTAGGATTTGCTCTGATACTTTTAGTTATCCGTCACATCGCTTATGCTTTACGATTAAGAATACTTTCAGAAGGTGATTTCAGCTTTTCTAAATGTATAGAACTAATTTTCATCTGGGAGTTTAGCTCAGCCGTTTCTCCATCTTCTATTGGAGGATCCGCAGTTGCTTTGTTTGTACTGTCTCAAGAAAAGCTATCCACTGCCCGGGTAACTGCTATTGTATTGTACACTATTGTTTTAGATACTTTCTTTTTTATTAGTACCCTATTTTTTCTGTATTTATTTATTGGTCCAATAATGATTCGACCCGAACTAAATGAGTTGGATGGTTGGGGTTATACTTTTTTCACCACCTATATTTTTATGGCATTGTATGGGACATTTTTCTTCTATGCCATGTTTATAAGACCTGACAAAGCCAGGGGTTTTTTAAATGCGATTACCAATATAAAAATCCTCAGGAAATTTAAAGCTAATGCCCTTGCACTCGCAGATGATTTTGTTTTAGCTTCTAAGCATTTGAAACACAAAAAATTTATGTTTCATTTACAAGCTTTTGGTACCACCTTCATAGCTTGGTCGATGCGATTTTTATTATTGAACTGCTTAATTATCGCGATAGTAGATTCCACTTCACTTGAATTATTTAATCAATTTAAATTATATGCCAGACTACAGAGTATGTTTGTAATCATGGCTTTTAGCCCTACTCCAGGAGGAGCAGGATTCGCAGAAATTGTGTTTGGTGGATTCTTAAAAGATTATGTCCCCCTGGGTATTGCTTTTATTGTAGCTTTTCTTTGGAGGTTATTGACCTACTATTCTTATTTATTAGCTGGTGTTATTATTATTCCAAACTGGTTAAGAGGGGTAATTGCACGCAGAAGGAAACATCGAAATATAAAAAGCCAATCTTAACCTTCCCCGGTGTAAACGCTTTTTGAACAAATACAACCAAATTTCGTTGCAGAGGTTAATATTAACTGTAGAATTTATCAAGTTCACGACTGGTTAGCGATTTATTTTGAACTATCTTCGCGCCTGCAATGTTCGAATCTGAAATACATAAAGATGAATTTTATTAAGTCAATTGTCACCATAGGACTACTATTTGGTGTTTTTGTTCTAGGGAAATATTTATACTTTAAACCAAAATACAAAACAGGTATTACCGCACCTGATTTTGCCTTTCAATCATTGGATGGAGAAAACAAGACACTTAAAGATTTAAAAGGCCAATATATCTTATTGGACTTTTGGGGAAGTTGGTGTGCCCCTTGCAGGAAAGAAAGCCCCGCCCTGGTAGATTTATATAATCGGTATACGAATGCAACTTTTAAGGATGCAAGTAAATTTGATATTGTCAGCATAGGTATTGAAACGAATACGGACCGGTGGAAGAAAGCCATAAAAAAAGATAACCTTTTATGGAATAATCATTATACAGAAAAAACTAGATTCAAGTCAGAAATCGCCAAATTATTCGGTGTCAAAGAGGTTCCCACTAAATATCTAATAAATCCGAAAGGAAAAATTGTCGCTGTAAACCCTACATTTGATTTTATTCATGACTTTTTAGGCAAGCGAATACAAACTTAACTGACAAAATGACCTAATAATCTTCATGGCAAGCTTATTGATCAATTAAAATAAAAACGAAAATAAATGTCAACCGATAAGAACGAAGTTTTGGAATCTACTGAGCCCAAAGAAGAAAAAGAGGCTTTAATTGAAAAGAAAGAACCAAAAAAGAAAAGAAACATTCTTGGAAAATCTAAGGATGATAAGCTTAAAAAGCAAATCGAAGAATCACAAGAGGAGTTGTCCGAGTTAAAAGACAAATACTTGAGACTTTTTGCTGAATTTGACAATTATAAAAAAAGAACGGTAAAAGAACGTTTAGATCTGTTGAGTTCTGCTGCTCAGAATACGATAACAGCCTTATTACCTGTATTGGATGATTTTGATCGAGCCAAGAAAAGTGCTGATGATGAAAGCAACGATGAACATTTTTCAGAGGGTGTAAAACTCGTGTACAAGCGACTTCATACTATTTTGACTCAACAAGGATTAATTGCTATGGAATCTACCGGAGAAGCTTTTGATCCAGAATATCACGAAGCTATTAGTGAAATTCCTGCTCCTGATAAAAAACAAAAAGGAAAAATAATAGACACTATAGAGAAGGGATATTTGTTGAGAGATAAAATTATAAGGCATGCTAAGGTGGTCGTAGGCAAGTAACTACTAATCAACTTGGACAATGAATAATACAATGGCAAAAAGAGACTATTATGAAGTATTGGGCGTCCAGAAAGGTGCTGATGACTCTTCTATAAAAAAAGCTTACCGCAAGATTGCGATGGAGTTTCATCCAGATCGTAACCCGGGAGATAAAAGTGCTGAAGAGAAATTTAAAGAAGCTGCCGAAGCTTACGAAGTGTTAAGCAATGCCGATAAAAAAGCTCGCTATGATCGATTTGGTCATGCAGGTGTCAATCAGGGAGGAGGATTTCAGGGTGGTATGACGGTAGAAGATATATTCCAACAATTTGGAGATATCTTCGGTAACGATAGTCCATTCGAAAGTTTTTTTGGATCATCGAGAGGTCAATCCCGCAGTACGGGTCAAAAAGGTAGCAACCTGCGTATCAATGTCCCATTAACACTGGAAGAAATCTCCACCGGAGTTACTAAAAAAATAAAAGTAAAAAAACAAAAGTCTTGTGGCAGCTGTGCAGGAAGTGGTGCTAAAGATAGCAGTAGTATAAAAACTTGTGGAACCTGTAATGGCTCCGGTTATGTAAGACAAATACGCAGCACTTTCCTTGGTCAAATGCAGACGACCACCGCTTGTCCTACTTGCAATGGGAATGGCAAAACCATAACCGCAAGTTGTGGATCTTGTAAAGGAGATGGCCGTGTCTATGGAGAAGAAACGATGGAGATTGAAATACCTGCAGGGGTTGAAGAAGGCATGCAATTGTCTATGCGAGGTGGAGGTAATGCTGGCAAAAATGGTGGTCCAAATGGTGAACTATTGATCCACATTAAAGAAAAAAGCCACGATCACCTCAAGCGTGACGGAATGAATCTAATTTATGATCTGTATATAAATTTTGCCGATGCGGCGCTTGGACATTCCATAGAAGTACCGACTTTAAAAGGCAAAGTAAAAATTAAAATACCCCATGGTACACAAGCCGGAAAAATATTCAGACTGAAAAGTAAAGGCTTGCCGTCGGTGCAAAGTTATGGTAAAGGCGATCAATTGATTCATGTAAATATATGGACACCCAAAACACTCAATGAGGAAGAAAAAGAGCTTCTGGAAAAAATGAGATTCTTACCAAACTTTAAGCCAAAACCGGGAAAATCAGAAAAAGGTTTTTTTGAAAAAATGCGGGATTACTTCAAGTAACCTTGGATATTTATTCTTTTCCAGATTCTATTTTGATAAACTCCAGGTTAGTCTCTGCGTAGTCTTAATTGAATTTATTCAAAAAGTACAAATATTAGCTAACTTTAATTGCAATAGACCGAGTTACTAAATGAGAAAACTTGTATTATCTTATTGTGCCGTATTATTGCTTTGTGCTTGCAATCCAATTGTCGTCTATAAGCAAAGTGTTGATATTAATAACGAAACTTGGTCTTACAACGATAAGATTAACTATAGTTTCAGCATCCAAGACACTTCCTGCGTTTATAGTTTATGGTTAGAAATTGATCACGGCATCACTTATGCATATCAAAATGTGTATGTGAAAATTCTTACCTCCTTTCCGGATGGTTCTGACAAGTCGGATATTGTTTCGCTCGAACTAGCTAACAAAAATGGTCTCTGGAATGGAAAATGTCGTGGATCAAAATGTAAAGTAATTATTCCTCTACAGGAGAAAACTTATTTCCAAGAACAAGGAGATTATGCTATAAGCTTGGAACAATACATGCGGGTGGACAATCTTCAAGATCTTAAAGCATTTACTTTAAGACTTCAGAAAGAGGATTCCTGAGTTCATTTTGTCAATTGTAGAAAAAAATCTCTAGAAATACTTTACCGAGTCAAATACATGGACCGCTTCGAATCCAAGTTTCGGAAGTATGGATCTGTAAGGTCTTTGATAAATCGAATTTCTTCGCCCGTGGACTTCATTTCAGGTCCGAGATTCATATCCACATTGGGAAATTTTTCAAATGAAAAAATGGGTACTTTGATGGCAAAGCCATCTAAATTTTTGACTATCTCAAAGTCCTTTAGCTTTTTATAACCTAGCATGACCAAGGTTGCGATTTTCAAGTAGGGTACTTTGTAGGCTTTCGCTATAAATGGAGTAGTTCTTGAACCTCTGGGATTGGCTTCAATCACAAAAACTTTTTCATCCTTTATGGCAAATTGAATGTTTATAAGGCCTTTAATCTTTAGCGCTTTAGCCAGCTGAGCCGTGTATTCTTTCATCTTTTCCAAAACCGCTTCACTCAAGCTGTAGGTGGGCAACATGGCCGAACTATCACCTGAATGAATCCCGGCCGGTTCAATATGTTCCATGATACCCATAATATGTACATCGTCTCCATCACAAATCGCATCGATTTCAGCTTCTTTAGCTCTTTCCAGAAACTGATCAATCAAGACATTATTATCCGGCATATGTTTAAAAATACTCAATGCTGTTCGCTCCAGTTCATCATCGTTAATCACGATCCGCATACGTTGTCCGCCCAGCACATAAGATGGCCTAACCAATAAAGGATAAGGTATTGATTTGGAGATTTCCAACGCAGCATCAACATCACTTGCTGCTCCGTATTGAGGATATGGTATGCCGATTTCTTTCAAGAGATCGGAGAACGATTCCCGGTCTTCGGCCAAGTCCATATCTTCATACTCAGTCCCTATTATTTTGATCCCTTTTTCTTTAAGCTTTTTGGACAGCTTTAAAGCAGTTTGTCCGCCAAGCTGAACAATGACACCCTCCGGTTTTTCTAAGTCAATTATTTCTTCTAAATGTTCCCAATAGACTGGCTCAAAGTATAGTTTGTCAGCAATATCAAAATCCGTGGAAACCGTTTCCGGATTACAATTGACCATAATAGCATCATAACCTGCCTCTTTTACCGCTAATACCCCATGTACACAACAGTAGTCAAATTCAATACCCTGTCCGATCCGGTTAGGCCCCGATCCGAGGATAATGATTTTTTTATTGTCTGAAGGAATGCTTTCATTTTCAGTATCAAATGTGGAATAAAAATAAGGTGTCTTGGCTTCAAATTCTGCAGCACAGGTATCCACCATTTTATAGGTTCTGATGATGCCCAGTCTCTTTCGATAAGCTGCTACTTCTTCTTCTTTAATTCGCAGAAGCCAGGCAATTTGTCCATCAGAATAGCCCATACGTTTTACCTCCAGCATGAATTCATAAGGAATGTCTTCCGCGACATTAAATTTCAGCAACCGTTCTTCAGTCTTTACCAATAACTTGATTTGTTTTAAGAACCAAAGATCAATATTGGTCAGTTTATGTACTGTATTTATGGGTACGCCCAGCCGGAGAGCATCTTTGACTCGATAGATCCGATCATCTGAGACCTTTTCAAGTCTTTCTAAAATATCCGAAGTTCTAATCCATTCTTTTTTATCAGCACCAAGTCCCATTCTGTTGTTTTCTTGAGATTGACATGCTTTCTGAATCGCTTCCAAAAAATTCCTACCAATAGACATCACTTCTCCTACCGATTTCATTTGTAAACCCAAGGTATGATCAGAGCCATAAAATTTTTCAAAATTCCATCGAGGCATTTTGACGATTACATAATCGAGCGTGGGTTCAAAATAAGCCGAAGTAGTTTTAGTAATTTGGTTTTTGAGTTCATCCAGATTATAGCCAATCGCTAATTTGGCAGCGATTTTTGCAATAGGATATCCGGTAGCTTTAGAGGCTAATGCCGAAGATCTCGACACCCGGGGATTTATTTCAATAGCAATAAGCTCTTCGGTATCGGGATTTTGAGCGAATTGGACATTACAACCTCCTGCAAAATTACCTAGAGAGCGCATCATTTTAATAGCATCGTCGCGCATTTGTTGATATCCCGTATCAGATAAGGTCATGGCAGGCGCAACGGTAATGCTGTCGCCGGTGTGGATACCCATAGGGTCCATGTTTTCCACCGTACATATAATAACGACATTATCATTCGCATCTCTTAACAATTCCAATTCAAATTCTTTCCACCCCAGAACTGCTTTTTCCACTAAAACTTCATGAGATGGAGAAGCATCCAGGCCTCGTCGCAAAGCTTCATCAAAATCTTTGGCTTTCATTACAAAACTTCCACCAGTTCCTCCCAAGGTATAAGAGGGCCGGATCACCAATGGAAAACCAATTTTTTGAGCAGCGGATTTCCCTTCCAGAAAACTATTGGCGATAAACGAGGGTGCAACGCCCATACCTATTTCAACCATCAACTTGCGAAACAATTCTCGATTTTCAGCAAGATCAATAGCATCTACATCAACACCGATCATACGTACATTGTACTTATCCCATAATCCTTGTTTATCTGCTTCTATAGCCAGGTTCAGCGCGGTCTGTCCACCCATGGTAGGCAAAACGGCATCAACTTGACGTTCTTGCAATATTTCCTCCAGGCTTTCCACAGTTAGAGGTTTCAAATAAATATGATCCGCGGTTACCTGATCGGTCATGATCGTTGCCGGATTAGAGTTGATTAATGAAACCTCTATTCCTTCTTCTCTCAAAGATCTAGCCGCCTGTGATCCGGAGTAATCAAACTCACAAGCTTGTCCTATTACGATCGGTCCGCTTCCGATAATTAAAACAGACTTAATTGAAGTATCTATTGGCATGATTTGTAAAATTCGGACGCAAATATAGAGAATGGATGTTTTTCCAAAGAATTCATATCAAAAATGTTCATAATAATAAAAAAATATGTGCTGGAATTGCATACGCAAAACCTTAATTAGTAATTTTTGAACTCGTTTTGTTACTAAAATTATGGTGGGCCCTTATCCATCTTAACTCATACCATTCCACCTCAAACGGAATCTTAGCTTTAAGCTCCGAAGTGCTCGCATTTGGTAAATCCAAATAGTAAATATTAATTTTTTCAAATCGCTTTTTATCCAACAAATCTTCGATTGACACCTTGCCTGCTTCGATCCATTTATTCATATGGGATCGAATGGTCCCTAAAGTAAGACTACGTACTTCGGCAATTTCAGTGAGCGACATACCCCCTTTGTAAAGAGTCAACGTAGTGTTATGAGTATTCTCTTTCTTCTTCTTGACATTGCTTTTTGCATATGCTTTTTGATAACCAGGTTTCTCTGGATGAAGTTTAAATCCTCTATATTCCAGTGCAAATAAATTATCTAAATACTTCCAGTATTCAGAGAGCAACGTCTCCACTTCACGCAAATACTTTTTGGTTCTGGTTTTTACTTTGTATTCCTTATGGTGTTTTTCTAATGGATCTACAATTTTGGTATAAACTTGTTCAGTAAAGTATTTTATGGCTTTGCCACTCCTTTCTTGAATGGTTTCTAATAGTTGATTGTCAAAATTCTGCTGAAGATAAGCGTTTAGTTGGCCAACAAATTTAGCGGCAACACTTTGTATTTCAGTAATGGTCCGGTTTAATTCTTTGAAAAAGACAAGAATATTTGCTTTTTTAGGTATGTCTGAATCTATCAAGGCTTCCTTCCAAATTAGTGTATGCACCTCCAGTTTATTTAATTGAAAAGCGTTTAGAAGCATTGAATCTTCATAGATTTCTTTATCACGAACTAGCATGTCCTCTATTTGGCCATCTAATTCGGTAATCTGGTGATATTGAACAATGCGCGCATCGACAATTATATTTTTTTCCTGAATTTTTGAAGATAGTGTCAGTCCTTGGAGGGTCCTGCACCTACTTAGAGCTACATAAAGTTGTCCAGCAGCAAACGTGTTTTCCAAGTCCAGGATAACTTTATCGAAGGTGAGCCCTTGACTTTTGTGAACTGTTACGGCCCAGGCTAACTTCAATGGGTATTGCTTAAATTGACCAATATCTTCTTTGACAATTTCTTTGGAATCTTTGTCAACAGTATATCGTGTGTTTTTCCATTCAATCGGATCCACCTGAATCGGATTTTTTGAATCTTCACATTTCACCATAAGGGTCTCTTCAAACATTCCGGTTACTGCTCCAATCTTTCCATTAAAATAAAGTCCTTCTGAATGATTTCGAATAAACATTACCTGGGCTCCTTTTTTCAATTTAATGTATTCTGCTGTGGGATAGGACGATTCGGAAAACTTACCGCTTATTTCAGCTTTTAAAACGTATTCTTCTCCTTTCAGTTTTTTTAGCTCTTCTTGATTGATTAAATGCGCTTTTCGATTATGAGTGGTAAGGGTAATCGTCTCACTTTGATTTGCAACCTTTTGGAATCGTTCATTCAATTTTATCACATCTGAAGATTCCTTTCGCCCATTACGGATGTTATTGAGAATTTTCAGAAACGCAGTTTCCTGTTGTCGATAAACTTTTTGAAGTTCAATTCTAATGGGATCACATTGTGTCCAAACTATAGCATCGAAAAAAAAACGGCTTTTATAAAATTGTCTAAGTACATTAATTTCATGTTGTCTAACCACCGGGGCTAACTGAAAAAGATCCCCTATAACCAGTAGCTGGACTCCTCCGAAGGGTTGGTTATTCTTCCGTATTCGTTTCAAAGTATAGTCCACTGCATCTAATAGGTCCGCTCTTACCATGCTGATTTCATCAATAATCAGCAATTCTAATTCCAATAGAAGCTGCCTCCTCTCTTTGCGTATTCGTTGGCTTTTGGCCAATGTATTTCGATCGATAAAATTAGCAGGATCCTCCCTGGATTGATAAACAGGTAGAAGTGTACCAGTAGGAAATTGGAACATAGAATGAATAGTCATTCCACCAGCATTAATTGCTGCAACTCCAGTAGGTGCTACCACCACCGTATTCTTTTGGGTTTCCTTAAGCACTTCATGTAGCAAAGTTGTTTTTCCAGTACCCGCTTTACCCGTTAAGAAAATATTTCGTCCGGTAAATAGAATAAATTCTTTTGCCAAATGCCGCTTCCTATTCTCCAAGAAAAGTAGTTTTAAATACGAACTCAAGATACGAAGATAAAAATGGAAAGGCTGGTGAAATATAAAGAGCCCCAAGTTTTGAACTGAGGTAAATCAACGAGATTAATATTACCCGAACATTGGTAAAAGAATTGATCCGGTGTTTTTTTGCGTATGTGAAATTAAGTTTAAAATTTACAGAGATCTTGTTTGCCTCCATTATTCTTTATAAATTGATAAAGTGAATTTGATTGCCAAAATAATAAACAAACTTCCTGGTTTATTGACGATACTGTTTTTGTGGATAGTGGTTCAATTTGTATTTCACGGAAGCGCATATGCTCAATCCGGTGACTTTGCCTTAGAGGATTTTTACACCTCTGGGGATACTCGCGTAAAAGGTGTTAATTGTTATGAAATTACAACGGCCACCAATTGGTCTGCAGGTGGTGTTTGGTATAAATTCCCTATTGATATAAAATCATCTTTTGAAATGCGGGTGGAATTGATGCTCGGATGTAAAGATGATTTAGGTGCAGATGGTATTGTCTTTATTTTTTCACCATTTAATGGAATAACCGGAAGGCCGGGAGAAGGAATGGGATTTGCCGGACTGTATCCATCATTGGGTATCGAATTAGATACCTGGCAAAATTTTCATTTGGCGGATCCTGCAGAAGATCATATTGCATTAATGGCTAATGGTTACGTAGATCATTTTTCAAGTCTAAAAGGGCCCATCAGCATACCAAATATCGAAGATTGTAAGCTGCATTCGCTAACCATCCAATGGATTGAAATAAACAAAACATTGAATATCAAACTGGATGGGAATCCCATACTCTCTTATCAAGGTGATATTCTTGCAGAAATTTTTGGAAATCGCAATAAAATATATTGGGGTGTAACGGCTGCTACCGGAAAATTCAACAACCAACAAGAAATTTGTTTTAAAAAACTTGACTTCGAGCTGGCTCTAGAAACGTTGGAGTTTACGCCAGTCAGGCAATCCCAGATTTTAGAAGAAAAAATAATCCCTTTGGATAATTTGTACTTTAGCTCGGGTAAGGCAGATATAAATAAAAGTTCCCAAGTGGAAATATTCAAATTACTCAATTTGATGAGGACTTACCCTACTAAATCACTGGACATTTTTGGTCATACGGATAATGTAGGTAGCGAAGATTCGAATCAAAAAATATCCTATAACCGAGCGAAAGCAGTAGCTGATTTTCTAATTAAGCATGGCATTACTGCTGATCGAATTCACGTTCAAGGACTTGGAGAAAGGTATCCCAAATCCAGTAATTATACGGAAGCTGGTAGAATGATTAATCGACGAATTGAAATTAAATTTTATGATCCTAGAACATAAATTAGAAAATAGTAGTCCAAGATTAGTGATTAGAAATTAGATCCATATTTCTAGGGCAAATAACAAACCCGAATTGTTAGAGAGATTATAAGAAGCTAATGGAATTATTAATCTATTTCTTTTAACTTTTTAAGTCACTAATTATTATTCTTTGCCATTTTCCTTCTCTTTCTTCGGTGCGGGTTTGGGGGAGGATCCCTTGATATCTTTTACTGCTTTTTCTACCCCTTTTGTGGCTTTAATCAATTCATCCAATTGCTCTTTACGCTCTCCATTTTCCTTCTCGGATTTAGCTGCTTTATCTTTGGCTTCTTTTTTTAGTACTTTCTTTTCCGCTTCTCCTTGTGAAACTCCATTAAAAGTAAAACCCTTTTTATCTGTATCAATAATCACTTTATCCCCAGGCATAATCTTTCCGGCCAATAGTTGTTTAGCTAATTCATTGACCAATTCTTTTTGTATAACCCTTTTCAGCGGACGAGCACCAAATTGAGGATCATAACCCAAATCTGCCAATAGATCTAAGGCTTTATCAGAAATCTCGAAACCAAATCC
>JAHEJC010000151.1 GCA_024639065.1 Lewinellaceae bacterium
GATAACATTGAAGAAGCCCTTGCAGTTACCAAAAAAGCGGGTTTAAAATATTTATATCACCCGGGACCATTTGAAAACTGGGGCCATTTTGAATTGAATGAAAAGCAATTTCCAAAGGGTGTTGAAAGTTTGAAGAATTGTGTATCTATAGCCAAAGAGCAGGGGATAATACTGGGCTTGCATACTTTATCAAATTTTATAACCACAAATGATCCTTACGTGACGCCTGTACCTGATGAGCGACTAGCCCTAGTGGGATCAAGTGTAATCACAGCAGATTTAAATAAAAATCAAACTGAAATTTTTATAGAATCGCCTGACTTCTTTAACCAGTATAAGAATAATCACTTGAAGACGGTTCGGATCGGAGATGAACTCATTCGATATGGAACCGTATCAGAAAATGAGCCCTGGAAATTAGTAGATTGTCAACGAGGCGCATTTGAGACGACCGCCACTAGTCATCCAAAAGATAGTAAAATTAGTAAACTGGCCGATCACGGCTACAAAGTTTTTCTGACCAACAGTGAACTCAGTCTAGAAGTAGCTGAGCGGCTCGCGGTTCTTTACAATCAAACGGGCTTGCGACAAATCTCTTTTGATGGCTTAGAAGGCAATCGCTCTACCGGCATGGGTAATTACGGAGAAATTCTTTTTACCAAAGCTTGGTACGACAAGCTTAATGAGGATATTAAAGCGCACTATATCGCGGATGCCAGCCGCACCACTCACTTTTTCTGGCACATCTACACACGCATGAATTGGGGCGAACCCTGGTATGCAGGATTCCGGGAAAGTCAAACAGAATATCGATTGAAGAACCAGAAATACTTCCAACGGAATCTAATGCCAGGTATGTTAGGTTGGTTCAAAATGACTCCGGAAACCAGTATTGAAGACATTGAGTGGTTACTAGCTCGATCAGCCGCATTTGATGCTGGATATGCCTTCGTAGTGAATGAAGAGGCCATTAAAGAAAATGGACAATCCGGTGAGATCATGCAGATAATAGGGGAGTGGGAAAAAGTAAGAATCGCTGGATTGTTTTCCGATGGACAGAAAAAGGTAATGGAAGATATTAATAATGAATTCACACTAGTAAAGATCAATGACAGAGAATGGGATTGGCGCGAAGTTTTTTCAAATAAGTTCAAACACCTTGATAAAGAACGACAACCAGGCGAGCCATTGTATTCTACGTTCAACTTCAACCATCAGGGAAATGAGCAAACCATACATTTTATTTTGAATGCCGTTGAAAGCGAGATATCCCAAATTCATTTAGGAATCGATAATTATAAAGAAATAACTTTGCCAACTACATTGGGTGCCGGTGAATTTGTCAAGTATACGGGTGGTAATAAAGCAACAGTTTATGACAAAAACTGGAAGGTCATCAATCAATTTACCGTCGATGCTTCAGCTTTTATGGTGCGAGAAGGAGAACATACACTGTCGGTAGATTGTGTATTTAAAGAAGCTGGTAAAGATCCGATGATCAAAGTTGAAATCAGAACGATGGGTGGGATTGAAAAGATAAGTATGGATAGTCTATGATTTTATGCGGCAATCTTTTTATACTTAAATCCTACGACAAGCGGAAAATCGAATTGCAGTGAGATTATCCTTCCTTAGGCATCCATTCCAATCTTTCAATTAGATCATCTATATATCGAACTATGGATTTTAGATTTTCCGGTGCTTTTCTTAAATGAAAAGAAACGGAGTGTTTACCATGACGCATGGTTATACGTTGTAAATCTCTCGCTCCAGACAGATATTCTTTTTCTAGGTCACCGAAATGTTGAATCTTGAACATATCGTTCAAAGTATGATAATCTTCATTATCAATTTGGCCCTTAAAATCACCAATTCTTTCCACGTTTTTAAAACCAGTATATGTAGCTGATTGATCGGCGTATATATCTAAGCGGTATACCTTACATTTGCCAAAACATCTTCCTTTTGATAAGCTTATGACTGGCTCATTGATTGGTTCGGCTGGTACTCCTTTTTTAGTTTTGCAAGCTGAAATAATAAAAATGACGGTGGATATTCCTAGAAAAAGAAGCAAGTATTTCATACCTGTCATTTTAAGATGATCACTTTAGTTCGTAGTTGAGGAAAAGCAATATTATTCAAAAAATACAATCCATTCGATATGCCAGATAAGTCAATTTTACCGCGATTTTCTATTTTACCTTTCCACACCTCGATTCCACTAAAATTAAGCAACCTAAATTCTTTACTCGTCTTAGAAGTTGGAATATTTAAAGTTACTTCAAAATATTGACTAGCAGGATTGGGGTAAATGTTAATCGTAGGTTCATCAGCAGTTTTAGAAAAAAAGGAGGTCGTCTGAGCACAATTACTTGATCCTAAAAGCGAGGCTCTAGGCCCTTCGAGTGCTGCAAGCATTCTAAGTTTTTGTCCATTGCTGAACATACTCATACAATCATCATCCGTATAATCCATGTAATTGGAAAACATTACCCCGTCACCACTGTCAGTGCAATTGTCATATTGTGGGAAAGACGGACATTCTGCATTGTCAAAATCTTGAAGTGGAGTGTCCTCTACAAAATCATCTTCACCACATCCTCCATCGCCTGGTCCCCACAAATGCTCCAAGTTAAAATAATGGCCCATTTCGTGGGTGGTGGTTCTACCGAGATGGTTTGGAAATGAGGATGTTGTTGTTCCGGTTGTACCAAAATATTGATGGCCGATTACCAATCCATCGCTTTCAGGCGGCTCCGCAGTTCCAGGTGGGGTAGCAAATCCCAGAGTGCCATCATCACCAATGTCGCACACCCAGATATTTATATAACGATTAATGTCCCAGGCATCTTTCCCACCGGTAGCGTTACTGAACCAATCCTCTCCTTCACCGATATTGTCTTTGGAGGTTCTGGTCCGAGTAATGCCGTTTGTGATATTTCCATTGGGATCCTCTGACGCCAGGCAAAACTCAAACTCCACATCAGCAGCAACTTTTTGGAATGGTTCAGGCGTATTCGCAAAATTTGTGTTTAGTTTTCGGAAATCCTCATTGAGCACGGCTATTTGCGAAAGTACTTGCTCATCGGAAATGTTTTCAGTATCATCCCGCCAAATGATATGAACCACAACAGGTAGGGTTTCCACGCTTCTTAAATTAATGGAGCCTTTATTCGCTTGAATCCATCTTTCAGTATGTAGGTTAATGGCCTGAATATTTTTAAGAATAGAAGGATTCTTTTGAATGTTGGCTAGTCGAATATTACCTGTATTACATTGTTGGCTATGTATGGTATTCAAACCACATACTATAAAAAAAATAACAATTATGTTGCGGAAAATAGATTGATTGATTATCATTTATGTTGTTTAGAGTTATAATTAAATCTAATATTTTGAGAATTGGTTACCCAAAGATTATTTGTCAAATATTAAAAAAAATAATACTCAATCTTGGAACAAGATTTTTAGATTAAAGCAAATAGCCATTTTTTAAATTTGGATCCAACTAATTTACTGAAACCGTAATTGGCCATCCGGTAAATTGCTTTGGATTTTCAGTGGTAACATCTTCATACCTTGGCCAGCATTCAAAAGTCGCTGTCTGGTCGGGTTTATTAAATCGAATGATTCCATAACCGGCACCATTTGAAGGGCTGTCCGGATTGGCATAAGCATGCATGGTAATTTTATTATTAAAACCATCAAGGTATCTACCGGTCCAGGGTAATCGCTCATTAGAATTAGCACCTGGTTTTTCATCCTCTGGCCACCACCAACGGCTGTAGTAATTATTTACAATCGCTGGTACCACAAAAGCCCATGGGCCATCATCATATTCATCGGATCCATGTCTTATTACGGTAGCTAAATGTTGGTCGCCGGCAATATGAATTGCGTCAGCTTGGCTAATCAATCGTAAAGCTTTATTCCTTCCTGTCTGTGGCCAACCATTGGAGTCCATATCAGCATGTAATCTATTTTCCTTTTTGCCATGTAGGTGGGCCCCTCCACAAAAACCAGTCTGGGATAAAACTGCTTTCATGGCAACATCATCTTTTGCTTTTCCCCATTTATCCAGGAAGGTCAATTGACGGTCTCCCAATAACTTCAGGCCAGGTAGGTCAATGGATTTTGGATCGTAGTCTGGATTTCGAATATGGTCAGGTCGAGGCCCTTGTTGAGGTATTTTACCTTCAGGTCCGGATTTAAACTTTCGGTCTTCCAAAATAGCAAAATCTATTCCTCCCAATACCAGGTTGGTATAATATACGCCTATCCCTTGCTCTATTGGAGAAGGATCAAACGGGTCCGGTAAGTGGGCTGTTTGACATCGCTCCACCATTTTAATATATTCGGGATGAAAAAAATAGCCTCCGTCCGATCCAGCCATCGAAGAAGCTTTCTTTCCATTTTCTCCCCAAATATTTCCCTGTCCAATATCATGATCATCGGGGATGGTTATACATGGTCTAGATCTGATTAGGTCTCTGAACTGCATACCCCACTTGAGCCATGCGGCCGTATGTTCTTTGTGATCGTATGATTGGTCACCCGCAAAAAATAATAAATCAGGATTATGATGATTAATATTTCGGATATAGTTGGCCCGGTCACCTCGATCTTTATTACTATTACAGGATAATGCCGCCAGGACTATTTCATTTTTGTCAAAGGGGTCCTTCCGGATTAGACCCTCGAAAGATGCTTTTTCGTCATGTAACAAACGATAGGGTACATCTTTAGAGTTATCCCAATTATCCACTCTGAACAAAGCAGACCATCCAATATCATTGACTTCTTGTTGTTGAATTTCTTTCCAGTTTTTATCCACCATGATTTCTAATCTTACCATCCGGGTTTCTTGTGGATAAAGTGGAAAGAGTTGTGCAGAAAGTTTTAATGAATTATTGGCCACCGTATAAATTCCAAACGCAACTACTTCGTCTCGATTTACATTTACATCAATGATTGGATTAGAGCCTCTATTCCACCAATCGTTGGTAGAAATGGTATCCAGATCTTCGAAAGGTGCTATAACTTTTATTTCAAGATCCTTTAAATTTTGTTCATTTGAACTGGCGCAGCCAAATATGAATAGTATGATCACCCAACATAAATAATTGAAATTCATTTGATTTTGTCTTAGTTTATTCAAAGATCTATTATTTACTTGACTAATTTCAATCACACTTGATAGAATTTTAAAGTCATTTGGATTTAGATTAAATCAATTGATGGCAAATACTTCTAAATGAGACCTTTGGTTAGTTGATCGCTGAGAAATTGGTTAATTGTAAATTCGTGTATTCGTATAGCCGATATTACCCTGGTTTGCTAAAATCTGCTTGTCGCAGTGCAAACGTTCATGGTATAAACAATATAGATGGATTAGGAACGACCCAAGGCTTTTTTAAATGACGCTAACAATTCAGGTACTTTCTCTAAGGCATTATATTGTTCTTCTTTTCCAGGAACAGGCAGTGTTTCGATGGGTACATATCCCCGATAACTGGAGGCTTTTAAGAGGGCAACCAGTCTTTCCATATCTATCTCTCCACCTTTGCGATCGCTCAACAATTCTTTTACCTGCCAATTAACGGCATAAGGGATGACTTCTTTTATATCAGTATAGGGATCAGGTGTTAAGAAGAATCCGGTATCCACAATCACCCCTAGCCAAGCGGACTGGACCCGCTTAAGAATCGTAAGTACTTCGTCAGCACTTTTGAGCATATCTCCATGATTTTGGACTCCGATAATCACACCATATTTTTTGCCATGATCAGTACATTCAGCTAATGCTTCGGACATCCAACCAGCCGCTTCATCCCACGAAAACCCTACGGGTTGGGCACCCGCAAATACTCGCAATACGGGAGCACCCATCTCGGCAGCCACTTCTACCCATCGCTTTGCTAATAGAATACCTTCCTTCCTTTTTTCCTTATCTGCCGTGGCAAAATCATTGCGGATGCCGGTGCCACTGATGTCCAACCCAAGACCGAAGGCCCTACGCTTAAATTCATTAATGAACTTTGAGGGTGGTGCCTCAGGATAACCAGGAAAAAAATATCCGGTAGGATCTACCGCGTCAAAATTCAACCGAGCACACTCTTCCAGCATATCAAACAAACTCATGCCACCTGGCTTACCCTGGATATATTTGAAGAGTTCAACATTATAAGACCAGGCATTTAAACTGAGTTTTATTTTTGCTTTCGAAGCAGCGGCTGTAAGCGCATCATTTTTCTCCTTTGGTAACAATAAATCGTTTTTTGGCTTAATAAACGCCAAAGGCAATAGGCCAGCCGTTTGTAAGAACTTCCGCCTCTGATTAAAGGTGTTTATTTTTGCATGCGATTCAATAATTTTCATATGTAAAAATTCTTAATTTTTTAAATATACGGAAAATCAATATCGAGATGTTTTACTTTTCTTAATATCTTTATTGAATAGGATGATCATATGAAAATTTACTTTTATTTGATTCTAAGCTGTTTATGTTCAATGGGTGCGTGGGCACAACCATCTAGCCTGTATCAGGAAATAAAAAATCATCAAGACGGATTAGGATTATGGTGGGCCGGGCATAATGGATGGATTATCAAGTCAGGTGAACTGGTTATTTCTACCGATATTTTACTAGACTATGACAAGCGCAAAATCCCTTCACCGATCAAAGCAGAAGAGTTGGCAAAACTATTAGATATTTCGTTTATAACCCATGGGCATAAGGATCATTTCAATCGCAGCACCTCTCAAGTTTTGGCCGAACAATCAAATTGCACATTTGTAATACCAGAAAGTTGCCTGACTATCGCCGATGAGTTAACCCTGCCAAAAGATCGGATTCGGATTGCAAAACCTAGAGAAGCATTTGAATTGAATGGAATTAAAGTTGAGCCTTTAAGAGCCATCCATGGCAATGCAAATTTTGCGATTTATTACGATGCCAATTTGCAAGATTGTGGTTATGTAATTACCGTCGATGGAGTTCGTTTTTTGCAACCTGGTGATTCCCACTTATTAGAAGACCATCTTTTCTTAAAGGAAATCGATGTATTATTTTTTTCCCCTACAGAGCACAACATGTACATTGTTCCGTCCGTGATCCTGATCAATAAATTACAACCTAAATATATATTTCCTCAACATCACAGCACTGTTATTGTGAATGAAAGCACGCGTTTTTGGGCAAAAGGTTATCCGGATGAAGTAAAACTTAGACTGACACCATCCATACAGGATCGATACCATATCTTAAGCCAGGGCGATAAAATGATTATAAGGTAACATGAGAAATTTACTAGAAAATTTATAAGCTTACCTTGATTAATAAGTAGTAATAGTAGTATATAATTTGCCTAAACAGATCAAATCCAATAGCATACCCTTGCTCATCTCTTCAGGCGACCAAAAGAGATGAATTATTAACCTGCTGGTGGATGCTGGTTTTTGCGGTTATGCCTATAATAATTACCTATCAGGCCTATAGCCAGAAAAATAATTCCTAATGGACAAATCGATGAATTAGAATAATTAATCCCACAATTAACTAAACAGCTCCTAAAACAATGAAAATATTATAGATTTTTTGTCTATTCGTAATGTGACTTTGTAGTAGTCTGATTTGGTGGAGCTATTCAATCTACTATTATTCTTTTTTTTCCTGATCCAACCAGTGTACCAGCCAAGGGATGTTATATATATGGGTCCAACCGAAAACGCGTAGTCCATGAGTAGGTGCCCAGTTGGATGTCCATCTTCTTCTCGAAGCAAAGTCACCTTGTAAAGGAAGGTTGGAAACTTCTTCGAGGGCTTCTGCAATATTTTTTTGTGTCCCTAGCTCCTCAAAAGATTTCGGAAGTTTTTTGGTTTTTATGGTTGTCGCTCGATGTTTAGCTTCGCGCAGAAAACTTTTTTCTCCAGTAAATTCATAACCTAAAACCAAACTGTGGATGGTGGCAAAATATGATTCGTATTCATGATTATAGGGAGGGTTATCTCTAACAGCCCGAGCGTGTCTGATCATGGACTGCCTGATTCTTTCATCCTGAGTAAGTTGATAGTATTTATACATGGCATGGCTGGCATAGACTTGAGAATATCCATAGCGGTCAATGACCATATTGTCATATTGGTCTGGACCGTTTTGTAGAGCAATCAACCGATCTACTCGATCTTGCAGATCAATTAGATACTTAGGATCCTTGGTGGCGTCCCAGGTTTCGACCAGGTTCCACATGGAAAGATAGAGTCTTCGGCCGGTAAGTCCATGCTCTCCCCAGATTCTGCGAAGATGTGAATCTGAAGTCAATTTGGCGATGTCTAATCCACGGTGGTATCCAGTGAGATAATAAGAGGCCACCCAGCCTTGCACCCACACATGTGCGCTGAGCAAAGCCACCCAATGTTGATTGGCATGTCGTCGTCCCACACCCAAGTAAGGGTTTGCATTGGACTCTCTGGAAGCCCATTTCCAGTAATTCAGTGCTTCGTTGGTTTCTCCAAAAAAAGTTTCGTCCGTAGGCCAATGCACATTATCAACATCCATGGTGTGTTTACTCATAGCATCAGCAGCAACATAGTATTTTGGATCACCTGTACGCATAAATTGCAACCAGTACATAAAGTCAATGGCTGGTTCATTGTTTTGCCAACGAAACCAGTCCTCCCGAAAGAAATAATTTTTTTGATCCCCATAATCAAACATGCCATACCAGGGTTCCCAATGTTGGCTAAAAATTTCCCAATCAAATTTATAGTCCAGGGATCTTTCGATTTCCAACTGCATATTGCTCCGGGGTGCAAATTGTCCATATACCTTACTGTTTGAATAAGTTTCTGGCGAAGCATGTGGAACCGGAGGATCAAGAAAGTAATTCATGGTTTGTTGTACCTCTTGAACTGAAGACTCCTGGTCATGAAAAAACAAAACCACTTCGCTCGTCTTGGTCACACCTTCAGCAAAATTAGATATCATACCCTGATCTCGTTCATTGTTTGATCTGGCAAAACTCATTGGCCCTGCCTGAGGAGACCATAGATAAGCAGTGGCCTGGCCCATGGCTTGATCAAAAACAATCTCTTTAGGGTATTCTTCTAAAAAGTTTTTAATTCCCACACCTACTCCATACCGGTCGCCACTCATGTCAGCCCATCCTTCACCCCGATCGATTTCTTTTTTGGCAGTACCATTCAGCTTGATGTTAGCATGGAATCCGGTAATACGTTCTTCCATGGTAGAATTTGGAACTGGTGGTATTCGATCTGGCTTAGGTCCGGTTTGATAGACCGATGCAATGTCTTGATTGCTGATACTCGTTTCATAGATTTGGGAAGCCTGAGGAGAATCCCAAGTTCCTTTTTTATAACCTGATCGGTAACTTACTGGTGCTCCCAATCGGTAATTTAACGACAAACCAGTTCCGGCAATTTGATCATTGGCTTCCATCCATCCCGAGTCGGTACTTTTAGAATCATCTTTGATTTCTTCCTGATCAGTAGTGGCAATATTTTCATGTTGACCGGGTCTGGGTATGTGTTTGTCCGGTATGCCCGTATAGGTGAGTGTATGGAATACACGGATATATGATTTACCTGCGTAAAGGTGAATACGGATTGTAAAAGGAGAATCCCGGTTATCTTCTCGACTATAGGTATAAGTCCCTTCTAAACGCATGATAGTATGCAGCGGGCCGGACCCTCTTTCTCGAAACGTTTTGTGTATGATTGCTTTGGAAGAATCAATGCCCAGATCATCCAGTAAATCAAGAAATGACCCTCTTGCGGTATTATTTTTTGCTATGGTGTCATTGCCATCAAATCCATTTCTTTCTAAATCAAGCAGCACATCATCGATAAAACCGCCTCCTCGTTTATTGATTGAAAATCTTAATGGTCCCGTTTCAACCATGCTGGTTTGGCCCGATCGTTGCGCATTTTTTATTTTGATCCTATCGCCTTGAATAACAGCCTTCCTAATTCCATCTCCATATTCTAATATATATTGTTGATCAGTTGTTGCAAAGAAAAACACCCACATCCATTTAACACTATAATCCAATGGTTCCCAATTAGTTACCATAGTGGTTTGACAGGGTACTTCATTGCCATTCTGGTCTAATAACCGCACATGATCTGGGGATTGCAAAGTGCCTTGAGCAAATGGAATACCCATGGTTATAGGAGCACCGGCGACAGAATTTTTAATAGTGATATCTATTTGCTCTGCAGCTGAACCGTTATTATAAAAAAACAATAAGCAGAGTATGAGGCAAGATATGTGTCTATGGGTTCGATTGTTACTCATTCCGGATTACTTAAAAGTTCGTGATAACTGATTTACTTCTATAGTATTGTTCAATGTAGCTGCTCCCAGCACAGCTATTTCTGTATTAGTAGATTGCTCAATTTTTAGTTTTTCTAGAGCAGGGCTATAAGCAAATTGATCGATGCTTTCCCACAAGCTACGTTTAAAAAATGGATAAGCACTTGCAACGGATCCACCCATGATGATGATTTCCGGATCCAGCGCATATAAAATGGTTTTAATCGCATTACCTAGATGGGTTCCAAATTCAACATATATGTCTAGTGAACCAGCATCTCCTTCCTTCGCTTTAAAATAAACGGACTCGCCATTTTGTTGATGGACGTTGGTAAAAAATTGCCCACTGCAATAATATTCATAGTTATGCTCCAAATAAGAAATCATCCCAAACTCGCCAGCCCCACAGTTGCTGCCATTGTAGATTTTGTTGTCAATGATTACGCCCGCAGCCATACCTGTACCAATTATTAAGGCTACAAAATTATCATATTCGCGACCAATCCCATAATAATTTTCACCCAGCGCAAAACAATTCACATCATTATTAATAGCTACTTCCACGTTATACTTATTTTCCAGGATTTTTTTAAGTGCTACTTCCTTCCAGGAGGGAATATTCTGCACATCATATACGATGCCTTGATCAATGTCTACTACGCTGGGAACACCGACGCCAATAGCTTTGACAGTGGGTGTGAATACTTCATCGATAGTTGTACAAATTACCCTGATCACCTCATCGACACTACCTCCTTTGGGAACTGGCAGTTGATGACTAGCTTCTACCCGGCCATTTAAAACTCTTCCGGATCGGACCTTGGTGCCACCAAGATCTACTCCAATAGTTGATATGTGCTGGGAATTAATCATGCATATTTCGAAATTATTGGGTTATTGGACTTTTGCTCCCAATGATTTCATTATTTATTAATGGTTTAGACCAAAATCCAATACTTAAAATATAACCTAATGTGAGAAACAAAAACAACATGCCGCTTTTCAATCCAAAGGAGTCGCCCAACCAACCCACGATTAAGGGGACTATTGCTCCACCGGCGATTCCGGTGACTAATATACCGGAGAAAGATCCGTGATGTGACTCAACGGAATTAAGTGCTAGTGAGATAATTACCGACCACATGACTGAGGCAAAAAATCCGACCAATGGCAATCCAATCAACGCTATAGATTTGGAACCGAATAAGCTCACTAATAAACATAGCATTGCTGCGGCGGTAAAACCGATTAATACTTTCCGGCTATCCATAAACTTAAGCAAAACCAATCCCAACAAAGTGCCTGCGGTCATCAGTCCCCAAAATAGGGATACTGTGCTTGCTCCAGTAGTTTGGGGGTCAACGCCATGATAGGTTTGTAAAAACTGAGAAATCCAATTGGCAACCCCTTGTTCAGTACCCACATACGCAAAGATTCCAAGAAAGTAGAGAAGGACCATGGGCTTCTTCAATAGATCAATATGCGTTTGGAAAGCACCTACTTTTTCATCGGCCTTCAATTCAACCGAAGGGAATTTTACCAGACCAATTACGAATACCATAATCAACGAAATGATGGCGAAAACCCAATATAATGAGATCCAGGGCAGGCTTTCGGGAACAATACTCGTAAGCAGACTGGTCAGTGAATTACCTCCATCAGTGCCGATGTTCAGGACCAGATATGAATATATCAGCGGGCTGAGAAAAGAGGCAAGCCCAAAAAATAACTGACCTAATACTGAATTAAAAGCAAAATGTTGCTCCCCGCCGGCTACTCGTAACAATGGATTGATAGCTACTTGCAACATAGCCATGCCTGTACCGATAAAAAACAGTGAAACCAGATAAAAACCATACGATGGATTCCAGGCAAAAAAGAGTGCACCCAGGAAGGATATTAAAAAAGCCACCACCATCATCTTTTTCTCTCCATAGCGTTCTACGAGCATTCCGGAAGGAATGGACATGACTCCATAGGCAATAAAAAATGCAAATGGAAGTAAGGCTACTGTGGTCAGGCTCAGATCAAAACTATCGATGATATCCGGTACTAGTGGACCGATAATATTGGTGAGAAAAGAAATGACGAAAAATGTAAGCAGGATAAGACCTACCATAAAATAACTTCGCTTCATGGACTTATGGTCTCTTCACTTTAAGCATAGGAAACATTTCCAAAATATCTTCATCCTTGGGTTGATATCCATATTCAGCAATTTCAAATGCCTCGGTATATTGGGCATTTTTTGCTGCTTCTGAACCATACCATTTTTCTAATGAAGCCATGCGGTCAGCTGAAATATTTCCAGCTCTGCGTTTCATTCTATTTGCCAACCACTCCCTTCTTTCGGCTTTACCTTTGGGAACTTGAGCTACACTAGCTTCTCTGCCACCTGTCCATGGGCCCCATTCATACATTTGTGATTCGTGCCCATCCAACGCATCAATTTTTTGTTCAATTACCTCATCAATAATAACTACGATATCTGCTTGAAAAGGGTAGGGCTTTTGAAAGCGATCCTGCATATAAAGGAATAATGGGTTTTTTTCAAGCGGTGGTGTATCGGGACACACATTGGGGACGATTACCATATAGGCAGCATCTTGAACTACATGACCAGCGTTGCGATGATCAGGATGATAGTCATTGGTTCGTAATCCAAGTACTATATCCGCATCCCATTTCCTAATAGCCCGAATCACTTGGTGTCTTACGTGCAAAGTAGGCAACAATTCAGCGTCGTGGTTATCAAGGGTCTCATATTCTGCAATGCCCAGTCTTTTACCAGCTTCCGCCGCTTCAGCACGACGGCGATTTCCTAAGGCGCCTCCTCCTTGACTTTGATGCCCGGCATCACCACTAGTCAGCGACAAGAATTTTACATTGTGGCCCATTTTTGCAAAAAGAGCAGCAGTTCCACCAAATTTTGAATCACAATCGTCTGGGTGTGCTCCTATCGCAATGATGTTGAGTTTGCGTTGGCCATATGACATAGATAGGGCGCATAAAATTGAAAAGGATATTAAAAGAAATTTTTTCATAAGGCATAAACTATATTTGAATTAAATATTTATTGGTTAAAAATAGCCCAAACCACTGAGAATGAGCTATTTTTTGAATTATTAAAAGCTATCAAATTTATGGGTAGCCAGGGTTTTGCACAAAATTAGAATTCAAATCCATTTCTCTCTGTGGGATAGCAAAAAGCAATTTACCATTCACCGGTTTACCCTGAGCACTCATAATTGATTCAGCCATACCAAATCGCAAAAGGTCCGCCCAACGATGATTTTCAAAGGCCAATTCAACTCTGCGTTCCTGTAAAAGCTTTTCTGAAAAAGAGCCTGGCGTACTGGAATCGATTGAACCTAAACCAGCGCGATTTCTCACCTGATTGATCAAGCCATAAGCTTCATCATTCTCTCCAATTGCTTCAGCAAGCATAAGCAAGACATCAGCGTAACGAAATACAACCCAATTATTGGCTGCGTCATCTTCGCTGAAAGCATTGTCTATGCCATATTTAATCGGCCATCCCGTTGCATCATCCGTAATACCTTCCAGCGTAGCAGCAAAGCGTAGATCACCATCTTCGTAAGCATCTAAAAGATCCTGTT
>JAHEJC010000152.1 GCA_024639065.1 Lewinellaceae bacterium
CTTGCTTTTCTGAGTTTCTCTTGCACTTTTTGCTCTTCTTGTTCGATTATTTTTAATAATTGTTCTGCTTCCTCTTTACTTAAATCTCTCACTTCTTCTTGCTCTTGGCGTTTTGGTTCTTGTTGGTCTTGGGGTTCTTGTTGGTCTTGGGGTTGCTGTTGATCTTGTTGCTGTTCTTCCTCATACTCTTCCTTATCTTGCTCATTTTTTTGTTGCTGTTGTTTTTGCTGTTGCTGTTGTTGCTGAAGCCTTTGCATAGCAAGCATCAGGTTTTTACGAATATCCTCATCTTGCATATTCAGTTTAAGCGCATTTTTGTAAGCATTTATACTTTTATCAAATTCTTGTTGTTGGTAATGTGCGTTACCCAGGTTATACAAAGCTTTACTTTTTAGTGCTGGATCTTTACTCAAATTGGCCAGGGATTCATATTGTTTGATGGCTTCTTCATAACGATCCTGCTGTTGATAGATACTATTCCCTAAATTAAATCCTCCTTTGTTACTCTGTTTTTCAACCCAGGCTTTTCGATAATTATCTTCCGCCAACGAATAATTTCCAGACTTGTAATCTTTATCACCCTGTCTCAGTTTTTTATGCGTGCTTTGAGCTGATACAAAACCAGTCAGCAACAAAATGAAAATTATAGAATTTATAGATTTATACATTTAACCAATCTCGATTTTTATACCATTTACTTTTGCGATAAGGTAACGCAATTTCAAACATTAATAAAAGAATACCTGCCAATAAAAAGTATTGATAATAACTTTCAAACTCTGTAAAACTTCTTTGTTCAACTTGTCTTTTTTCAAGCCTGGCAATCCGTTCAGCAAGAGCGTTAGGAATTTGATTTTCCTGAGCGAGTGAATAATACGCTCCAGCAGTTGATTCTGCTATGCTAATCAACAAGGATTCATTAATTTTAGTTCGCACCGGCTGGCCATTCTGATCACGAATATAATCTTCTCGTTGTCCATAATTCATAGGTATAAATCCACCTTCGGTAGTCCCTACGCCCACCGTAAAGACAACCATACCATTTTCAGCAGCCAGTCCAGCCCGTTCTATGGCATTCTCATCATGGTCTTCTCCATCCGTAATCACAACCACGGCCTTTTGGGTCTGATCGTTGTCTTCAAAACATCTTTCGGCTAAATCAAATACTTCATTAAAAGCTGTTCCTTGTGTAGTAGCTAATCTGGGACTCGCACTCTTTATGAATAATATAGCAGCAGCATAGTCCAAAGTCAAAGGCATTTGCAAATACGCATTGCCCGCAAAAATGATAATACCAATTCGTTCACCCTTCAAATTCTCGATGATTTGTTCAGCAATACGTTTGGCTCTGGCCATCCGATTGGGTGCAATGTCTTCGGCGAGCATACTATTCGATATATCCAGTGCGATCATAATATCAGAGGACTGCACATCGACGGTTTCTTTTTTGGTGCCCCATTGGGGATTTGCTAACGCAAATATTAAACAGGTAAGACCTGTGCAAAACAAAATAAGTTTTAGCCTTTTTTTATTTCTAGAATAACTAGGCATGAGCCGTTCCCAGAGTCCTTGGTTTGCAAATTTTTTAATGGCACGCCTATAGGCAAATACACCTAGTAAATACAATCCAAAACATACTGGAACTGCCACTAAAAAAATTAAATAATCTCCATACTCAAAACGAAACATTTCTAAGTTTTATTCAATACGCTAAAATTAAATCCTATTCAAAAAAATCCTGGCATTTTAATGTTCTTCATTGCCAATTAAGGGATTGTCCTTAATACACTTGCTCTTAAAATAAATTCTATCAATAACAGGATAATACCCAAACTGAGAAATCCTACATATTTATCTTTATATCGCTTGAAGGTGCTGATCTCCATTTCGGTTTTTTCTAGCTGATCAATCTCATCATAAATGTCCACCAGTCCCTGGGAAGTCGTGGCTCGATAATATTTCCCTCCCGTCATTTCTGAAATTTGTTTAAGCAGGTCTTCATCAATTTCAACCGCAGAATAGCCAAATACATATTGACCATCACTTCGACGGCTTACTGGAGTAAGTGCTTCCCCGGTAGACCCGACGCCTATTGTATAGACTTTCACATTAAACTCATTGGCAATTTCAGCAGCGGTCAACGGTTTTACATAGCCGGAGTTATTGACACCATCTGTCAATAAAATAATAATTTTACTTTTGGTTTCACCGTCTTTGATCCGATTAACAGCAGAAGCCAAACCCATTCCTATAGCCGTTCCATCTTCAAGGATGCCACATTGTAGTGTGCTTAAAAAATCATTGACAATACGGTGATCTGTAGTTAATGGACATTGAGTAAAACTTTCTCCCGCAAAAACTGCAAGACCGATGCGATCATAAGGTCGCTTATCCACAAAATCGACTGCTACTTGCTTACTTACTTCTAATCGGTTTGGCTCAAAGTCCTTAGCTAACATACTACTTGACAAATCCATTACCATAAATATATCTATGCCTTCAGCTTTAACCTCCTCTTCCTGTAGACTAAGTTGGGGCCTGGCTAACGCAACAATAAATAAGACACCGGCCATAGTTTTTAAAATGGGCAAGAGTGGCGTTAAAAAATTTCTCCAAGATCTCATTCCCTCTAACGGACTAAGGCTTGAAATAGTAATAGGGGCGAAATGATTGAACCGATTCCGATACAACCAGTAAAACAAGATCGGTATGATCAAAAGCAAAAAGAATGCTTCTGGATTTACAAAATCAATATTTTTTAAACTAAGATCAAACATTTCTACTCTTCTTCAGCTTTGTGAATTCTATACGTATCATAGATAAACTGCTCCGCTTTTTCCATAAGCTCGACATGAATATTAACATTAGGTTCTCCTTTGGCAAATTTTACCAAATCCGCAATATTCAACATTTTGGATAAATCGGTTAGCTGGTTTTCCCCGATCGATTTGTTTCTAAGTTGATGAATAATCTCCCCGGAAGTCATTTCCAGTGCGGGTACTAACATAGCTTTTTCGATATATTCCCGGATAATATAAGTAAGTCGGCTTTGGTAAAGTTTGATTTCACCTTGCTGCCACAAAGATGCTTCTTTTAGTTCTTTCAACTTATTGATCGCGATCTCATGTGGTGGTATAAATATTAAGGGAGGCGGTTGGTCCTGTTTCACTCTTCTTCTTTTTCGCAGCCATAACCAAATTAAAACACCTAAAATCGCCAACCCTCCAATGCCTATTAAATAAGGTAAAAAATCCTGGATAGTTAATGGTTCAGTAAGAATATCTTTTATTGGAGCAATTCCAGTACTATCCGTTATTACCGGGGCGATATAAAAAAAAGCCTCATTTGACAACAGCGTATCCGTAATCCCATTATCAGTATAAAGGATCGGGCATACAAAAAATTGATAGCCAGTATCGAAAGCACCAAGTATGATTTCTGTTGAACCTATTTGCTGATTTTTAGACCAGTCCATGCGCTCAATTAGTTCTATATTACCAAGACGGTTTGGATTAGTCCCATCATCTAATGAATCCAACAGTCCAATAGCATCAGCCAATTGGGTATTAGGGCCTACAGGGCTCACCTCCAGGTAAAGACGTATTTGATCTCCAAATACATAAGAAGTGGTATCCACCGATGCCTTTACTTCTATCTGTGGTTGGCCAGTCACCGGAACAAAATACCAGCAAATAATAAGCATATGGATCCACTTGGATTTCTGCACAGTCAATGAGATCGTTTCTTAAAAAATTTCATTAATTCTTTGACGTAAGGTTGATCCGTTCTTATAAACATAGGATCAGCCCCTGATCTTATAAAATGATTTTTGTATCTCTTTCTATATTCATCAAATCGATCTTTATAAGCAGCTCGTATCCTGGCATTTGATGTATCTATTAATTGCGTCTTATCCATCTCGGGGTCGAAAAATCGCATAAGCCCAATAGCAGGTAGTGCTTCTTCTTTAGGATCATAAATACATATGCCTACTACATCATGTTTTTTGGCCACTATGCGCAAGGCATCATCATAGCCCGAGGCGATAAAATCGGATAGAATAAATGTAATACATCGTTTCTTTATCAAATTATTCAAATACTCTAAAGCTACCGGTATATTCGTCCCTTGGTGCAAGGGTTCATAATTAATAAGTTCTCTAATGATTCGGAGGATATGAGATTTACCCTTTTTCGGAGGAATGTATTTTTCTACCCGGTCTGAAAATAAGATAAGGCCTACTTTATCATTATTTTGTATAGCCGAAAAGGACAGTACAGCACTTAATTCAGTGATTAACTCACTTTTAAATCGATCGTATGTGCCAAAATAGGAGGATTGACTTACGTCGATGACCAACATGACGGTGAGTTCCCTTTCCTCTTCAAAAATCTTCACATGTGGGTCTCCGGTCCTGGCCGTTACATTCCAATCAATATTGCGAATATCATCACCATAATTATACTCTCTTACTTCACTAAACGACATACCTCTTCCTTTAAACGCACTGTGATACTCTCCGGAAAAAATGTGCTTGGAAAGCCCCTTGGTTTTTATTTCAATCTTTCTAACTTTTTTTAATAATTCAGCCGTCTCCATTATTTATATTTATAAAAATGTTCCATCACGGTCCCTTTTGCGTATTGTCCATAAAATCTATTATATGGAACTATCCATTTTATTTGTCCATCGATGGCATTAAAGTCCGTTGCTATTAAAAATCCGCTTTTTAAGAAACCAATATGTTTAAAATCTTTTGGACTTAATTTGCTCAAATTTTCATCAGAAGAATTGGCAAGTCTTGCCTCAATGAAGTTTTCAAAAATGCCCATATAATTAGACTTCTTTTTAAATAATGCTGCTATGGATATGGCTTCTTTCCTTTTAAGGTCATAATTGATTAAAAATGTTCTTGTCGAATCCGTTTCATTATCATAATAGAATATTGAAGCCGAATAAACTCGACTATTTAACCAATGCACAGTTTGCCAACCATATCTTCTGTTTGAAAGTCTTGCGCCTGGATCTATTGTTTCATTTGAATCTTCTCTAATATGGGAATCATAAAATGTTGAAGTAATTTCTTCTAAGTCTTCAAAAGAGGGTACCGCAAAGTCATTCACATTGGAATAACTAATTTCTGTCTTTGACGAAATTTGAATTTCTCTTTTTTGTGATAATGAATAAAATGCTGTGGGTTTTTGTAAAGCTGAATAGGTTATATTGATTACTTGGTCTTTAATAAATTGAGCTTGCATCGAAGCTACGGCTAATCCATCTTCTGTATCAACCTGCAATTCAATTTTTGTGCATGGAAGTGAAGAGCACTGTCCGGAAACAAAAAAAGATTTTTTGTTTTCAGCACCATACAAAACACCATTATATATACTTTTCTCTTTTTGTAAGAGCAATTCTACTCGCTGCCCGGAAAATTGTCCATAATAGTGACGAACCCAACTATCTCCGGTAGGCCATTCCCATAAATCTATTTCATTCAATAATTGTAAATTGATGTCAAGTATTAAATTTTTATCAAAATTCATCCAAGTTCCCCTAATATCGAGATCATCAGGCTTAAAAATCATATAGCCTGATTGGTAATCCCGTTGATCCCATTCAATAAGTTGAACTTGGTTCTGTGACCATTGACCCTCCAAGGTGAATCGTTCTGAACAATTTTTGTATTGATAAATTCCTTTAACCACTTTACCATCATTTCCAAGAACCATCAATAGAGGCATCGATCCGTCCATGTTACCCTGAAATACCCTGATCCACTCGATCGACTGCTTGTTCTCAAATTGACTTTCAACCCATGCCTTAAATTCTTGGATCAAAGCATTTGAGCATAAACTCATATATATAAATAAACAAATTTGCATCAAGGTACTTCTACGTGATTAAGAATATCTACAATGATATCTTCTTGAGTGATGTTTTCTGCTTCTGCTTCATAAGTCAATCCGATTCTATGACGTAGCACATCTTTACAAATATTTCGGACATCCTCTGGGATTACGTAACCTCTCCGTTGTAAAAATGCATAAGCCTTACTGGCCAACGCTAGATTTATTGATGCTCGGGGAGATCCACCATATTCTATCAATGGTTTAAGTTTTTCCATACCATAAGACGAGGGATCTCGAGTTGCAAATACAATATCTATTATATACTGTTTGATTTTATCATCCATATATATCTTTCGAACGGATTTCCTAGCCTTAAGAATCATGTCAGGATTGACCACCGGATCAATTTTAGGCAAGGAGTTGCCTTCTACATTCAGTTGGATAATTTGTTTTTCTTCTTCTTTGTTGGGATACCCAATTTTTACCTTCAGCATAAATCGATCTACCTGCGCTTCAGGTAAAGGGTAGGTACCTTCTTGCTCTATTGGATTCTGGGTGGCCAGGACGAGGAAGGGTTCTTGAAGCGGATAGGTTTCTTTATCAATGGTAACCTGTCTTTCTTGCATTGCTTCCAATAACGCGCTTTGAACCTTTGCGGGGGCTCTATTGATCTCATCTGCCAAAATAAAATTTGCGAAAATCGGTCCTTTCCTGACGGTAAACTCATTTTTAGCAGGATTATAGATCATCGTCCCAATAATATCTGCTGGCAAAAGGTCTGGTGTAAATTGTATACGTTGAAATTTAGCATTCACTGCTGAAGAAAGTGTGGTAATCGCTAACGTCTTGGCTAATCCCGGCAACCCTTCTAATAATATGTGACCATTTGCCAAAAGTCCAAGCAATAACCGTTCAATCATATACTTTTGACCAATAATTACTTTAGAGGTTTGTGCATTGAGATCATCTACAAATGCACTATCTGCGTGAATTTGTTGATTTAATGCTTCAATATCAACAGATGGTTGTATCATGGATTTGGTTAATTATTTGGTTTGATTAAATAATAATTAATGAGATGCATTATGGATAAAAATGATAAAACTCATAAAAAGTCTGCAAATCTCTCAAAAAAAGGCAAATTCAGCAAAGGATCACCAATGCATTAAGCTTAACTTGATTTTTTTAAGTTTTTTATAACAAAATTTCTGGATGAATTAATACATTTGAAATTCATTTTCCGAATAACTATACTTTGTTTAAAGTTTCTAGTAAAGCGCTAGACAGAAAGTATTTTTAATTGGAAAAATTAACTTAATAGAATTATTTGTCTAAATTTATTTTTCGATGTGTACGAATAATATTTGTAATAAATAGATTTCTTCACAATTTTGTTTTTAAAAATCCAAGCATTTAGAACCAAAAAAGTATAGAATATTCACATCGAGCACTGATACTAAGAAAAAAATCACTACTAGAAATCGTTTAATTATTATTTTTTGACAACTACATTATTTTAAAAATTGATTCAGATGAAATGTGTTTACAATTCTAAAATTCTTCAGTTTTTAAGCCTTTTTTTACTATTTGGCTTTCAAGTTTACAGTCAACAGACTGTAAGTGGCACAGTGAGCAGCGAAGATGGTGAACCATTAATTGGTGCGAACATCTTAATTAAAGGTACAACGCAAGGTGCAGTGACGGACATTGATGGTCTTTATTCTATTGATGTCGAACCAGGACAAGTTTTAGTGTTTTCTTATACGGGATTTGGGGAAGAAGAAATTACAGTAGGTACAGAAACCACCCTTAATATAATTTTGCAGGAAGGACAAGCGCTCGATGAAATTACGGTCGTAGCTTATGGTAAGCAAAAGAAAGTAACCGTTACAGGTGCTGTCGCGCAATTGAAAGGAGAGGATATTATTAAATCTCCTGCAACCGATATGTCAAATTCATTGGCAGGTCGGCTACCTGGACTAGTCGTTATACAGACCAGCGGGGAACCTGGTTATGATGGAGCTCGAGTCACTATCAGAGGTCAAAATACCTTGGGGGATAATAGTCCATTGATTGTAATTGATGGAATCCCTGATCGAGCTGGAGGACTTGGTAGACTTTCACCTCAAGACATTGAATCAATTTCAGTCTTAAAAGATGCCTCTGCTGCTATTTATGGAGCACGAGCTGCTAATGGAGCCATTATCATCACCACCAAAAGAGGAAAATCAGGTAAGCCTACCATCACCTACGATTTCAATCAGGGTTGGACGCAGCCAACGGTAATTCCAGAGATGTCCAATGCGGTTGAATATGCGAATATCATCAATGAATTGGCTATCTATCAAACGGTACCCGTAAACGAATGGGGAGCTGCCTGGGATGCAATCAAAAGTACCGGTAATTACACCTCTCCAACCGCTGGTGTAAGTACGGTTAACGCTACCTACAGCCCCGATGCTATCCAAAAGCATGCTAGTGGGTCTGATCCCTGGGGATTCCCGGATACCGACTGGTTTGCGGATGCTTTTAAAAAATGGTCCCCACAAAGTAGACATAGCCTGCAATTGATTGGTGGCAGTGATAAAGTACAATATATGGGGTCACTGGGCTACATTAACCAGGATGCCGTGTATCATGAATCCGCTACCAAATATCAACAATATAATTTTAGATTGAATCTGGATGCCCAGGTTAATGATTATATCAAAACCAGTTTAGGTGCTTTGGCTAGACGAGAGGACCGTACTTTCCCCACAGAGAGTGCTGGGGCTATATTTAGAATGTTGATGAGGGGTCGACCCACCGAACCGGAGGTATGGCCTAATGGTAAGCCCGGTCCGGATATTGAAAACGGACAAAATCCTTATGTGATAACTACCAATGCAACCGGGTATGTTGATGATCCTACTGAATTTGTTCAGCTTAATGGATCGGTAGAAATAACCAATCCCTGGATTGAAGGATTGTCATTAACCTTACAAGGATCCGCTGATAAATCAAATCGAGTGATTAAAAGATGGCAAACGCCCTGGGAACTCTATTATTGGGATCGACAATCCTATGAATCCGATGGTGTCACCCCATTATTAGAGCCCGCTGTTAGGTCCAATTTTACGGATCCTCGATTATCTCAAGAATACCAAAATACTTTAAACACCAATTTGACCGCCTTATTAAACTATAGTACGAAAATTGGTGCGGATCATTCTATTGGCTTATTAGCTGGTGCTACCAGAGAAACTTTTGAAGGTGAAGGCTTTAATGCATTCCGTCGTAATTATATTTCTCCAGCAGTAGATCAACTATTTGCCGGTGGATCTCAAGACCAAAGTACTGGTGGTAGCGCCTATGATCGGGCTCGCTTGGGCTACTTTGGACGAGTCACTTATGATTTCAAAGAAAAATATTTAGCCGAATTTATTTGGCGATATGACGGCTCTTATATCTTTCCTGAAGACAGTCGATTTGGATTCTTTCCAGGGATCTTATTAGGATGGAATATCACCAGTGAAGATTGGTTTAACGTTCCAGGAATTGATTATTTAAAACTCCGAACTTCTTATGGAGAAATGGGTAACGATCAAGTTGTATTTAACGATGAATTACAAGAGTTTGCGTTTTTATCCACATATGGATTTGATGAATTTCCGATCGATGGAGTGGTTCAAACTACATTAAATGAAACATCCTTGGCGAACCCGGACTTTACCTGGGAACGAGCCAAAAATTTTAATATTGGAATCGATGGTACGGTTTTAAGCAACCGGCTGGATTTTACCTTGGAGTATTTTCAAAATAAGCGGGATCAGATTTTGATTCAATTGTCCGGATCCACACCGGAATCTTCTGGGATCAGTTCTTTATTACCTCCGGTAAATGCTGGTAAAGTCGAGAATTCAGGATTTGAATTTAATCTGGGATACAATGGCGGAACGACTCGTGGATTAAGATTCAGGGCAGGAGTCAACGGTGGTTATGCTAAAAACAAAGTGATTTTCTTAGACGAGGTACCTGGTGCTCCGGATTGGCAAAGACAGGAAGGTAAACCAATTGGTGCTCATTTTGTTTACAAAAGCAATGGAGCTTTTTTGAATCAAGCTGAGATTGAAGCTAACTCAATTGATTATAGTGGAGTAACTGGACAATTAATTCCCGGTGATTTGAAATATGAAGATTTTAATAATGATGGTGTTATTGACGGAGACGATCGAGTGCGTTTAGAAGAAGGGTTGACGCCAACGTTTAATTTTGGAGCCAACTTCGCATTAGATTATAAGGGATTTGATCTATCGGCATTATTTCAAGGTGCTACTGGAGCCTCATTATTTATTCGTACAGAATCTGGTGATATTGGAAATTACTTGAAACACAGCCACGATAATCGATGGTCTATTGAAAATCCAAGCAGTGCGTTTCCTAGATTGGCCAGTCGGAATGATACCTATTATTCAGGCGGTGAATTTGGTAACAATGATTATTGGTTATTTAGTAAAGATTATATACGATTGAAAAACCTAGAATTGGGGTATACTTTACCTCAAAACATATTGAATAGATTTAAATTAGGAAGCTTACGAATATATGTTAATGGATTGAATTTGTTTACAGTTGCAGGTAATGATATTTTTGATCCGGAATCAGAGAATAGTGCTGGAACAAACTATCCTCAACAACGGATTCTGAATACGGGTATCTCTGTAACCTTCTAAAAAACTTAAAAATGAAAAATAGTAAATTCGTAATTTATCTTTTATTTGTAGCGATTATGCTACCCTTCTCCTGTGGGAGAGATTTTCTAAACACGCAGCCCCTCGATAAGATTTCCAGTGAAGCAACCTGGGGTGATGGTGCTTTATCAGAAGCATTTGTTTTTAATGTATATTCCTTTTTGGGCTATGGTGGTTTTGAGGAAGAAGCACTGGCTGCTTTTACCGATGAGGCCATGTTTACCCATGCTGGTAGGGGTTTGGAAGTCGTTACTGAAGCGACCCTATCTCCTTCCAATCTGGGAAATACTCGAGTTACGCAACAATGGGGTGAACTGTATTTAGCGATTCGTCAAGCAAATACGGCTATTGAAAGATTACCCAGTGCTACGTTCACCGATCAGGATTTGAAAGATCGTTTATTAGGGGAAGCTTATTTTTTAAGAGCATATTATTATAGTCAACTGGTCCGCTATTATGGTGGTGTGCCGTTAATTGCAGCTCCATTTGGATTGGACGAAGATTATAGTACTCCTCGAAACACTTATGAAGAGTGTGTCAACTTTATGGTGAGTGATTGTGACCAAGCCGCTTCACTTTTGGAAGGCAAGTCCTTAACCAGGGGGCGGGCGTCCAGATTTTCTGCGATGGCTTTAAAGTCCAGAATACTGACTGCCGCCGCCAGCGATCTGCACGATGGTCCTACGGCTCAAGCAAATTCTACAGCCCACGCCTCTTACGGAAATTTAGAATTGGTGGCCTATACTTCGGGTGATCAAAATGCTCGATGGCAAGCAGCCAAAGCAGCTTCTAAGGCCCTTTTAGATGCTACAACTGGTTATAAACTGGATTTAACTGCACCTGTGTCACATGAAGAAGGTATCCAAAATAGTATTTCCGTTGCTATGGGTGGAGGCAGTGCTGCCGGAGATGCAGCGGCTGGCCAGGAATTGATTTTTGAACGTACCCATACGGCTCTATTTACCAGAGAAAATAACTGGCCTCTAGGAGGTATTCATTGGGGAATCAACAACGGTCCTAATGGTTATCACAACTGGGCAGGGAATACCCCTATCCAGCAATTAGTAGATGATTATGAAATGATGGATGGATCTAGATTTGACTGGAACAATTCTGATCAAGCGGCAGCACCTTATGACAATCGAGACCCTCGCTTCTACTCAACCGTAATGTATGATGGAGCGGATTGGAAACCCAGACCTTCTGATGTGGCTGGATTAGAACCTGCTAATCAAATTCAGACAGGAATCTATGACGATGGAGCAGGTGGATTCATTAATGGTATTGATACCCGTCAATCTCCCATTGAAGACTGGAATGGAAGTCGGACCCATTACTACGTGCGAAAATACATCGATCCGGATCCAGCTGTAGTCGATAATCAATCGAATGCTCAAGTGGTACCTTGGCCGTTTATTCGCTATACTGAAATAGTATTTAATTATGCGGAAGCGTTGATTGAATTGGGTGAAGATGCCGAAGCAAGAGATTGGCTGAACAAAGTGCGTTTCAGAGCAGGGATGCCAGCTATTGATGACTCGGGAGATGCACTGAAAGAACGTTATAGAAACGAAAAAAGGATTGAAATGGCCTATGAAGAACAACGCTATTTTGATGCAAGACGCTGGCTGATTGGTCCTGAATTACATCGAGGTATTAAGTCAATTGATGTAATCGCCACATTGAAACCCGGCGCATCACCCCATGTTCCATATCGTTATGATAAGGATGTTTACAACTATGAGTATAAATCAGTGGATAATACTGAAAATGAAGTACGAAAATGGGATGATAAATTATATTTCAGACCAATTTCCAGGGATGAAATAAACAAAAATGCTTCCCTGGTCCAGAACCCAGGTTACTAGCATTTTTTAGAAAATATATTACCTCAATAAGAAATCTATCTCTTGCAAAAGAGATAGATTTCTTACTTTTATGACTGAATGAAATGTTTTCAACTGTATCATTTATCCTTTGCTTTTACCGTTTTGATTTGGAGTTGCGATTCCAAACCAGAAATGCCTGTTGAATCTAGCTCAAGCGATTCGCCTCCTTTATTCACTTTATTAATTCCAGAACAAACCGGCGTTGATTTTGAAAATACATTAACTGAAGGACTTAACACCAATATATTAATGTACGAGTACTTTTACAATGGAGGAGGAGTCGCCGCAGGAGACTTTAATAATGATGAACTCATCGATCTGTACTTTACCTCCAACATGGGTGATAACAAGCTTTATCTCAATCGAGGAGATTTCAAATTTGAGGATATTACACCTTTATCCGGTGCAGGTGGTAGAGCAGGGCCATGGAAAACAGGCGTGACGGTAGTGGATATAAATGGTGATGAAAAATTAGATATTTATGTTTGTTATTCAGGAGCGCTTCCCCTTCAGAAACGCCAAAATCAACTTTTTATAAACCAGGGAATTGATGAAAATGGTGTCCCAAAATTTGTAGATCAGGCGGCAGAACTAGGATTAAATAGTCCTGCATTTAGCAACCAGGCCTACTTTTTTGATTACGACCAGGACGGTGATATGGATATGTTGTTACTTAATCATAATCCGAAATCGTTACCGGTACTAAATGAAGTAAGTTCAGCGAAAATGCTTAAAGAAGATGATCAATTTCAAGGGATTAGACTTTTTAATCAGCAAAAGGGAGTTTTCAATGACCTGACGATCAAGGCTGGTATCAGCGGATCACCGCTTACCTACGGATTAGGAATTGCAATAACTGATGTAAATAATGATGGGTGGCCTGACTTCTATATTTGTAACGACTATGCGGTTCCTGATTATTTATACATCAATAATCAGGATGGTACTTTTACCGATGGTATTAAGGATTGGATGGGACACAATAGCCACTTTTCCATGGGTAATGACGCAGCAGATATTAATAATGACGGATGGAGTGATTTGATCACTTTGGACATGCTTCCCGAAGATAATAAGCGTCAAAAACTGTTGGTTGCTCCTGATAATTATGCCAAATTTGAATTGAATGTCCGCAGTGGGTTTAACTATCAGTATATGCGCAATATGCTACAATTAAATAACCAAAACGGGTCTTTCAGTGAAATCGGTCAACTGGCCGGAATTTCGAATACAGATTGGAGCTGGTCAGCACTCATTGCTGACTATAACAATGATGGATGGAAAGATTTATATATTACTAATGGTTATTTCCGGGATTATACCAACCTCGACTTCATCAACTATATGGAAAACTACGTCCAAGAAAAAGGTAGATTGAAAAGAGAGGATGTCTTAGAGATAATTAGTCAAATGCCATCATCAGACGTGATGAATTATATGTATTCCAATGAAGAAGGCATTACTTTTAAAAAGAG
>JAHEJC010000536.1 GCA_024639065.1 Lewinellaceae bacterium
TGTTCCGGCGTAAACCACTTCCGGTTCACTGGGTGCCAACGCAAGTGCTCCGATGGAATGCACACGCTGTTTATCGAAAACAGGTTTCCAGTTTATGCCGCCATCCACCGTTTTCCAAATGCCTCCTGAGGCGGCTCCCACATAGTAGGTCATGGGATCTCCAGCAATGCCGGTGACTGAAATGATCCGGTTGCCAACAGGACCAATATGTCGGAATTTCAATTGATCCATCTGCTCCAGTGAAAGCTGTTGGGCAGGAGTTTCGAAGGGTAGAAAAAGTAGAATTGCCAGTAAAAGAAAGATCGATTTTCGCATGAGGTGATGGTTTGGGTTTGACGAAGCTAAAGCTAGCAAAATCTGCCATCAAAAGAAAATTTCGTTTGAGCGAGCATCCATAACTCATTCTAATGGCTGCTAACTTGATATATCAGGTGAATTTTATTGAATTTTAATCAAGGGAACAGATAGATACATTTTTGGAGAGAATTGGTAAGGAGGGATTAGCTGCGCTGGTCCCTAGTGACTCCCATACTGCAATTAGAATCTGCAAATTGCCTGACAGCAATTTCACATCTTCTCACAAAAAAAGTCGCTCAAGTGATTGTCGGGATTAACTTCGTTGGCCCCTAGTATCTCCCATTTTGAGAATCAATATTTCTATGGTTTCACCATTGCACATCAATCGTTCACCATAAAAAAAGCGAGCTATTTTTATGGCTCGCTTTTGATGTGATTTGAAAAATATTGATTCATCTGTGGAGATGGAGGAAGTATCACCTAAGCCACAACAAACTAATAATCAGCAATTTAAAATCTGTAAATCATTGAGGTAACCGAATAGGTCACTTTTCTAATACATATTTTAAAGATAAACAATTATTAATACATTTCTAATACAAAAAGTAATTGTATTGATTCTCCATAAAGCTTTTGATATACTTGCTTATCTAGCTGCCTGAAAGTATTTTTCACTTTTGCAAAGTAGATACTTGTAAAGAATAAGTACATAGGATTGACGGCACATGCAATATTGCACAAGAATTATTTTGCCGGGAATGAACCTGTTTAAAAGAATTAATGCAATTACCATAATTCCTGCAGGCGTGGATCGAAACGTAACTTTCTTTTCATCTTCTTCTCTATAAAATTTAGAGAAAGTTGATACAAGTTGACCAATAATCATTTCTGCTATTAATATTAATTAGGATATTTTATGTTCAAGTATAATAATCGCCACAGAAACAATGAACCCTATTACCGTGAACACGCCGGCAAGTTTTCCTGCGTTAATATAAGCTTCCGGGATCATGGTATTCGCTAACATCATGAGCATTGCCCCACCTGCAAATGCATTGACAAAGGCAATCATCCCATCCGATGCATTTCCAAATAAACTATAGCCGAGTACCGTGAAAAATGCACATATCAGTGCTATAACTAACCACAGAGAGATTATCTTCTGAACACTCCATCCACTAGATTTCATACCAACAGAACCTGCAATGGCTTCGGGTAAATTGGAAATAAAAATAGCAACTAACATGGCCAGGCTCACAGTACCGGTTTCCAGTATTCCCAAACCAAGAACGGTGGATTCGGGTATGCCATCCATAATGGTCCCAATTATCATTGGGATGATAAGTATTGAAGCAGAAGGGGCGCTAATTTTCTTACGATTTGATCCTCCCATATTTCCGACTATATGATCTGCAAAAAAGAAGGTTAAAGCGCCACCCAAAAAACTCACCACCGGAATGCCACTGAATTTTGCAAGAATTACAGATTCATAGACGAGTTCGTAGGCAATGGCAGAAATTAATACGCCCTGACCAAATGCCATGACAATACCCAAAGACTTATTGCCAATTTTTAAAGTTGAGCCGATTAAACCGCCCAATACTAGCGAAGAGGTTGAAATGATTCCCCATATGAATGCTGTCCACATATTATTTTTTTTGTTTTAATTAATAATTATAATATTTATAGAGATTGCTCCTATTAAGACTAGCGATTACTGAATTTAAGGATTTTCAATTGATAAATATATTCGGAAACATGAAATCCGTCATTGGGTCCTGATCTTGATTTTTGCCAGTTCCACACCAAGGAAAATCTCCAGTCTTTTGAAACTTTATATCCCAATTCGATTCCGGCCCGGCCTTGATTTCGGTAAACTTCATCAATATTATCGTTTACTGGCACAAAGATTTCTCCATAAAAGGTTACATAGGCATTTTTTAGGCTGCTGCTTTTAGGGAACACAACTTTCGTTGAAAGCTTATATCTAAAACGAACGTCAAAACTTGATTCCCAGTTACTGGTGTCATAAGATAGGCGTTCTTCAATTCTGACCAGGTTCTTGAAACTTATGTAGGTTGAATTTGGCCAGTTAAGTTGTATGCCTTGCCAGGGTCTAAATTCAAACTGATTGGAGTCGCTACTATTGCCGAAAGTGTAAAAAAAGCCTAATCCCCCATGAATTTCCCAGTTTTTTGAAAAACTATAGCGTGCAGAGGGGCGTACATAGATTCTGTTCCAGCTCTCCTTCGCAATGGTGCGATAGCCGGTATCGCCATAATACTCAAGTTTTTCGTTTATTGAATAATGGAGATAAAAATCGATCCAAAGCTGTTGATTCGTGGCATTTTCTTGTGATTGACCATAAATATCCACATCACATGCAAAAAACAACAAAAGCATCAATGATATTATTACTTTTCGCCTTCGGCAAAAGCCTTGTGTCACCAATCGATCCGACATTATTCTCATTTTATCTCTAATACTAATGACCACCGGGATTTTTAATTAATCCTTAATTTGCTCTTCCTTATTTCTTCCAAAAGCTTCATCAATGATAGCTTCTAAGTACTTAATCAACTCATCCGAAGGTGTCTTGTAATCAGCAAGTTCATATACCTCTCCCAGCAGTCCGTACTTACTCAATCCGAATCGATGATAGGGTAATAGTTCATATTCGATTACGTTTTTGTAAGGTTTTATAAAATCCAGAACAGCCCGAACAAATTCCTCATTCGCATTAACCCCTGGTATCAGTGGTGTACGTGCAATAAAATCGATGTCAGGAAAAGTTTCATAGGCTTTTTTGAAGTTCTCCAGGATCCGTTCGTTGCCCACCCCAGTCCATTTTTTATGACGCTCCGAATTCATAAGTTTATAATCATGAAGCATGGTGTCAACGTGTGGTAATACTTTCTCAAGGAAAGACCAGGGTGCATTGGATGCAGTTTCTATTGCTGTATGGATACCCCGATCGTGTGCTTCCTGCAAACAGGCAGCTGCGAAATCAGGTTGCAGCATTAATTCTCCACCACTGATGGTCATACCGCCACCCGTATCCCGATAGAATGAAGCGTCTCTTTCTACTTCATCAAGAACCTCATTTACGGTCATTTTTTTTCCAAACATTCCCAGTGCATCTTCCGGACAGAGTGAAGCCATTTCTTCATTACAATCCCTGGCCAGATGCCAGTTTACTTTTACTTTATCATCACCGTCCTCAACAAAATAGAAAGCGCCTTCAGGAAACGGAGCTTTAAGACAAATACTACATGCTTTGCCTTTACACTTTTCGGATTCATAGGAAAGTTCCGGTTTTAGGTGTATGCTTTCAGGGTTTGAACACCATTTGCAGCGCAATGAACAGCCCTTAAAGAAAACCGTTGTTCGGATACCCGGACCAT
>JAHEJC010000537.1 GCA_024639065.1 Lewinellaceae bacterium
GAGATCATCAACTCCATCTGCTTGTTCGGCTCCCAGAGGTATGGTGACATGGGGTGCAAAACCTTTTGGACCATAACTTCCTGTAGTAACTAAAGCACGACCTGCTACGATCATATATGGCCCTGGAATGATTCCTTTTTCAATAGCGTGTTTAATTCCCACATCGGCATAACCGGCTCCTTCGCTACCCAAATCCCGAATTGTTGTGAAACCGGCTTCAACAGTATATCGAGCATGATTGGTAGCCCGTATCACACGTTCTGCTTCGGATTCATTAAGCACTTGTTCATTCCATCCGGTTTCATTATACGGATGAAGTAAGATGTGGGCATGTCCCTCAATCATTCCAGGCATCAGGGTCGCATCGCCCAAGGCTATAGTTTCATCGGCTGTACCCAACGAATTGATTGGACCTACTGAAACGATTTGCGCTCCTCGAATAATAATTCCATAATCTGAATGCATTTGTTCTCCATCAAACAATCGATCCGAAGTGATTTTAATAATCGATTGGGCTGGAAGCCAATAGGCCATCAATAGAATGACTGTACTAAATAAGATCCGATTCATCTTTGCGATTTTTTGATACAATTTGCTAATAAGATAAACAAGAAATCAGAAATTAGGGCACAGGAAAAAAATAACAGGACTGGAGTCTATCTATTCGTCAGCCTAATCCTGTCGACACTTTGAAATTTAAGGTCATGAGGTAACTCAATACCAAGCATCCAACATTTATCTCAATCCCACACCCTCTCAGTACTCAAATCTCAGAACTCAATACTCACTTTATTCGCAATATCTTTTCCTGCTAAATATGCCGTAGTCCAGGCGGCCTGAAAATTAAATCCTCCCGTAACCGCATCTATGTTCAAAACTTCTCCAGCAAAGTAAACTCCAGACAGTTTTTTACTTTCCATGGTTTTAAAATTAACCTCATCCAATTTGATACCACCACTGGTGACGAACTCTTCTTTGAAGGTACTCTTGCCATTTACTTGAAGTTGGTAACCAGTCAGATATTCTGCCAACCTAGTCATATCCTTCTTGGATGTTTCGGCCCAATTCTTTTTTTCAAGGGAAAGCATAGTAAGTAAGCGTAGATAAAAACGCTTTGGTAAATTATAGTAATTGGTTTTATGTAGTTTTGAGTTGGCCAGCGTATTTTTCAATTCAGCAAGCTTACTCAAAACGACCTGGCTGGACTGCCCTACCCAATTCACTTTTAGCGTAAAACAATAATTACATTGCTGAAGTAATCGAGCACCCCAGGCAGACATTTTGAGAATTGCTGGCCCACTAAGTCCCCAGTGGGTAATTAATAAAGGACCATCCGAATTTAAGGGCAGACTACCAACGGATACCTTTACATTTAGAAATGAAATTCCGGCCAATCCATCAATTAATGAATCCTTTACATTAAATGTAAATAAGGAGGGTGCCGGTGAAACAACCGTATGGCCCAATTCATGAAGCAGCTTCCAGCTTTGCTTACTGCTACCCGTGGAGAATAATACATACTTTGTATTGTAAACTTCCTGTTTAGTTTTGAGAATCCAAGCGGATTTATCCCAGATCATTTCAAGTAGTGGGTCTTGGATTTTTATTTTAATCTCGTATTGATCACATAATCGAATAAAACAGTCAATGATACTTGATGAAGAATTTGAGCTGGGAAAGACCCTCCCATCCGCTTCGGTTTTTGTTGGCACTCCATGATCATTAAGCCAGCCGATCATGTCACCACACCTGAATTGATGAAAAGGTCCGCGGAGCTCTTTCCCTCCTCGAGGATAGTTTAGAATAAGTTCAGAGGGATCATAACAAGCATGAGTTACATTACATCGTCCGCCTCCCGATATTTTCACTTTGCCTAATATGGTTTTGCTCTTCTCAAGGATAAGAATGTGAATATTTGGATTAAATTCAGCTGCCTGGATAGCACCAAAAAAACCAGCTGCACCACCTCCTATCACGAGGAGATCATAATGATCTATTGTACTCATATGGCAAACTTAAAAGTGTAAAGTTGTAAGGTAAACCCACCTAAGTGGTTGGAGACCGATTAGGATTAATTGCAGATTCCCAACAAAGTATCACCAATCACCATAATTATCAACGCGAAATTCGCTTATTAAACCTTAAAAAGAAGCCTCAATTGGCCGCTCCCTTCATCATATCATTAAGCATCTTATCCAGGTCATCGAGCCTGAAACGAATATATTCAACTTTCTCTTGAAATTCTTTTTGTTTCGTAAGCATTTCTTCTACTGGAAGGGGTGATGATTGGCTAGGGTCAGCCGAAACTCGAGGGACATCTCGCTTCCATTGTCTGATCAGCTGCTTTACATTCTCTATATCATCATAGGCTTGCCCAAGTTTGTATACATTTATAGTATCTGTGTTACTTACTCTTGAATCCATAATTTTTAAATTATTAGTCGTTTGAGTAAGTCGAATGGTCATATCTTCTGCGGTAGCCATCGAAGCATTATACAGAGCAAGTGCTTCTTCTTGTTGTGCTTTGGAAGCACCGGAAGAACAACTACTAAATATGAGTAAACATAAACTCAATAATATTGAACTAATTTGCCAAAATTTGTTTTGCATGATCTTTTGCTTTTACTTCGTCAATAATTTTTGCAATGATTCCTTTTTCATCAATGATGAATGTGGTCCGATATACGCCGATAATATCTTTTCCGAATACTTTTTTAGGACCCCAAACTTGATATTTCTTTATTAGGTTCAAATCCGAATCCACCAAAATTGGAAATGGTAGATTAAATTTGTTAATAAAATTTTGATGTTTTTTCTGGCTATCCGGGCTCACACCAAATAATGAGATTCCAGCTTTCGAAAGTTGGTCGTAATGATCTCGCAAGTTGCATACTTGAGTTGTACATGTCGGCGAGTTATCTCTGGGGTAAAACACCAAAGCAAATTTTTTCCCTGCCAAAGCAGATAGACTCACCGGATTACCTGCTTGATCTATAGTTTCAAATGGAGGTGCTTTTTGCCCTGGTTTTAATTTCATATAGTTTTCCCTATTCGATGTTCAGTCAATATTATTATTCGTTTCTAATATTTTATCGGGTAAATGTTTGTTTGAAAATACGCACATTTTTACGATCATCCGTCACAGTAATTTTAAGTAAATGATCCCCTGCTTTAATTCGATCATCAAAGGTATGGAAGATTTTATCTTTTTTAGCGTCATGCTCAAATAATATCCACTGACCATCAACGGTGGCGCTATATTTTATACCTTTTGCTCTTCCAGATACTGGCAAGTTATCTTTAATCTCGAATGACATCGATGCATAACTACGCATATTTTTGGCAAATTTTATGGGCTGGATGGTTGGAGCTACTGTATCGATCATGATCACGTAATTACCAAATGACCTTATTCGGGTCGACAAATAGGCACCTTCCCATTGCCCTCCACAATTGATATAGGTACCATTCGAATTGCATTGGGCTATAAATGCTTTATCAGTTATTGAAGATAGATTAGCATCAGGCTTAATTTTAATATCAAAATATTTATGGACCGGTACCGGTTCCTCATTTAATAGAATGGTTGAGGAATACATCCCATCTGACTTATCCTTTACTTCCATAAATTGAACCGGTAAATCCTCATATAATGTCCCAGCAGGCATTTTTAATTTAAAGTTGCTTGTATCGATA
>JAHEJC010000153.1 GCA_024639065.1 Lewinellaceae bacterium
AAATATCCGTATCAACTCCTTCCAGGCCAATAATTTCCCAAGTTAGATCCCACAACATAGTACCCCAGACTGACCCAATGTAATGTGGGCTTCCTCCACTTTGCGCAACATCAGCATAAGTCATTGGGTTGACTGACATATCAGTTGTATAAGGGTAAGTGCGAATACCCACTCCGTCGGTAGTTTCGCCTAATACATAAGTACCAATTCCGCGACTATCCATTGCTTCGGCTATCGACCAATCGGTAGTAAGCATCAAGGCAAAATAGTCACTCCACCCCTCCCCCATTTGTTCGTTATGACTGAGGCATAGGTATGACGATGGACCTCCTGTCAGCCTAGTACTGATACCATGGCCATACTCGTGTATAATAATTCCATTATCAAAATTTCCATCGGGTATAATCGAACCGTACGGAGGAATATTCTGAGGTGACCATAAATACATCTGCATTCGACCACTGGTCCCATCCGGAGTAATTGTAAAATTTGCGTTATTGAGACCGCCACCATCCAATCCTTCAGCTTTGACATAATCATTTCCTATTCCACCTCTTCCTAAATTATCATTTTGATAATTACCTGCCGTTTCATCAAATCCGTAATGGTAGAAAATATCATGGATCGTATTATTCCAAAAGAACAAATTCGTTATTGCTGACGAAATATTTTCTTCGGGAGGTAAAAGAAAACCTAATGAAAAATCAAATATGAAGTCGTTCGCAAGAGGACTTGCGCCAAATCCAAGATTCATTTGATCTTCATAGGCATATACATTATTCCCTCGGGTAATATTGTACGTGCTAGATCCATCATCATGCCAACCCAGTGTCGATGCTTGATTACCAGAACCATTCCGAAACCAGGGATTGGATACCATGGATCTGATTCCATGATTAGGGCTTTCCACCGGCAAGTCAAATACATTATAGATCGTGTCACCCATACCATCCATTTGCCACAAATCAGGGGCATTCATTTGATTTGAATGTACAACAGGTTCAAATTGATACCCTTTATTGATAGCTCCAAAAGTACATTTAATCATTAATGGAATCTTTTGAATGAAGGAGCCGTCACGAGCATCCACACAGATATGCCAATAGGCTTCTTCATCAAGCATCTCTAATTCGATTACCCAAATGGGGATTGCTTTCTTTTGTTCTTTAGGCATCCAAAACAATTCAACCGGGATAGCTTGTTTTGCCAGTTTCCCAGGTTTAAAAATTTCTTTATTGCGCACACGAAATTTATTGGTTGTAACAGAAATTTTATTAGGGATTTTTTTATTTGATAAACCGATTTCATGCAAAGCACTTTTGAGCGCTTGTTTAGGCGTTATCAGGTTCGAAAAGTCTACGTTTAACTGACTGATATTCTTGACGCTTCGATCTCCAGAACTAATGATTTCTCCCTGAAAAATATTTAAATTTAAGATGCCATTCAACACCGGGATATCTTGATATCTTTGACGAATGTATACATGCTGGACTCCAGTCTTTGAAGATATGTATTGGTCCGAGATTTCATACTCGGTGAAATCATCCATCTGTATTTGTAATAACGCGGAATTGTCCTGAATTAGGCTATTGATATCACCTGGATTCAACAATTGCCCATAACATAAGTTAATTAGTATAAATCCAAGAAACAGTAGAAATATTCTCACCCATCTTTATTTAATAAAAATTAATTATCCGTTAGTAAAGAACAATTTGGCATAATAATTGAACGTTAATGATTTATATATAAGTAGAATATTTAAAGTGGGCTCAAATATTACTCATTATAAACATTGGGTTTAAACGAAATTTAAACAAAGGTCCACAAAGAGTTTAAAGTTATTAATTTCAACTGGAAAACCCCAATAAAAAGCTGAAGGCAAAATGTGAAATCACATTTTGCCTTCTCTGATTTAAGTAAATGAGTGTGTTGACTAAAAGTTTAGGTGGGCATTTAATTTGCCGCTGGGGTAATGCTGATTGGTAAATGAAGCTTTTCCCACTTCAAGACCAAATTAGTACTTCCATCACCTTCTGAAAATTCAAACGCCATGGTTTCAACCATTTCATCATTGGTTTGAGGCGCCACTTCTACTCGAAGGATATCTTTACTTTCATCATAATCATAGTTTCCCCACTGTTTGGGGTTACTATTGAATATAACCGTCCAATTGCCTTCATTAGGAATGGTAAAAACGGCATAAGTGCCTGCTGCTAGTGCTTGGCCTTCAATCAAGATATCTTTGCTCAAAGAAATAGTAGTAGCATCATTTGCTCCCGTTCGCCATACTTTACCATAAGGCACTAAATCCCCCCATACTGCACGTCCTCTTACTGAAGGTGCTCCATAATTAACCGTGACTTCGGCATCACCGATCATAGCAGAAACAGAAGCTGGAGGGCTTTTAACGGCCTCCATTTCTGGAACGGCTTTTTCGGTTTTAACTTTTTCCTCAGTTTCTTGCGCAGTTAGATTACTCACTGATAATCCGAATGCACATACCAAGGCTAATAAGAATAATTTTTGAATCCTATTCATGACTGAAATTTTAAAAGTTTAGAAATAATTTAGCTGAAAATATTCGCGGGAGAAATGTATCAGGATGTCCTACTATAACGGTACTTAATTTGATTTAGGGTGTGGATTATTATTTTTTTAGTGAAATAAATGTTAAAATTCGAGTAATAGGATCTAATAGGTTGAGGAGTTTAGAGGTTGAGGAGTTTAGGAGTTGAGTTTGGAGTTCCTCAACTCTGTCAGTATAACGATCTGTCTTCTGTTAATGAAGTGGTCTGTCTTCTCGCAGCGAAGCGATCGCTTTGTCTAATTATAATTATCTTCAATTTTTCTTTTTATAAATTCTGAAATCAATGGCAAAGTTATATCTACAGGTCTTGACCGCATTTATTCTGCTAAACCTTATAGGGTGTAATCAAGAGTCTCCAATTGCTAATCCTCCGCCCAACATCCTTTTTATCATGTCTGATGATCATGCTTACCAGGCAATTAGTGCTTACAGTGAACAATTAATTAATACCCCCAATATTGACCGCATAGCTAACGAGGGCATGCTATTTACCAATGCTTGTGTAACAAATTCCATTTGTGCACCTTCCAGAGCCGTGATACTCACAGGCAAACATAGTCACATCAATGGGAAAGTGGATAACTATTTTCCTTTTGATACGAGTCAAGTTACTTTCCCTCAAATCCTAAACCAAGCAGGCTATCAAACAGCTATGTTTGGAAAATTACATTTTGGAAATAACCCTAAAGGTTTTGATCAATTTAAAATATTACCGGGTCAAGGCACTTATTACAATCCGGATTTTAATACCAAACATGATGGAAAGATAACCGTTGAAGGTTATACCACAGATATTATAACTGAGATGACGCTGGACTGGCTTCGAAATGATCGTAGTGCAGATAAACCCTTCTTTTTAGCTTATCTACATAAAGCACCACACCGAGAATGGCTTCCAGCTGAGCGACATTATAAAGAATATATAAATAAACAATTTCCAGAACCCGAGTCATTGTTTGATGATTATGAAGGTAGGGGCAGTGCAGCCAAAACTGCGGAAATGAATCTTTTAAATCATATGAATTGGTCGGGAGATTCTAAGATCTATCCTGAACTGAGAAACGAGCTGGGCCTACCCGACAACACTGGGTGGGATGACAACGGATTTCAACGAGAAGTAGGTCGCTTAAATGAGGTCCAAAGAAAGTCCTGGGATGCTGTTTACGGACCTATGAATCAAGCATTCAAAAAATCCTATCCTACCATGTCCAAAAGAGATTTGATGAAATGGAGATTTCAACGCTATATGCAAGACTATCTGGGATGCATTGCTGCAGTTGATGAAGGGGTGGGTAAAGTACTTGACTATCTGGATGCAAATGGGCTTACTGAAAACACGATGGTGGTATATACTTCAGATCAAGGTTTCTACTTGGGGGAACACGGATGGTTTGATAAACGATTCATTTATGATGAATCGTTTAAAACTCCGCTGATGATTCGATGGCCTAATCAGATTGATTCAAACTCCACCTCCGAAAAAATGGTCCAAAACCTTGATTTTGCTCAAACATTTTTGGATGCTGCCGGAATCCATCAACCCGCCGACATGCAAGGTGAAAGTCTACTTCCCCTTCTTAAGGGAGATGAAAATTCATGGACCAGAGATGGTGTTTATTATCATTATTATGAATATCCATCTATACATATGGCCAAAAGACATTATGGAATCGTTACAACTGATTACAAACTGGTCCATTTTTATTATGATGTGGATGAGTGGGAGTTATATGACCGAAAACGCGATCCTAATGAAATGAAAAATGTCTATAGCGATCCGGCTTACCAGGACATTATTACGGAATTGAAAGAACAGCTTGATGAAATGAGGTTTCTGTATGGTGATTCTGAAGAATTAGATCAACAATACATAAAAGAGTTTTTAGAAAAGACCAAGGGGTGATTTAATGAGATTCTCGATTAATCGCGAATCTCTATTTAATGGTCTTCCCTTTATAATAATCATCAAATGCTTCGTCTTTGGGTTCCCATAGTTCAATTTTGTTTCCTTCACAATCCATAATGTGCGCAAATTTTCCGTAATCAAATTCCTGAATCTCCCCTACCACTTCAACTCCTTCTTTACGAAGATTCCGGAGTAGTACATCCAGATCAGTTACCCGATAATTGAACATAAATTCTTTTTTTGACGGCTGAAAATAATCAGAGTCCTTGCTGAATGGACTCCAGGCCGTATAGCCACTTTTGGATTGATCTTCTGCTTGCCTCCATTGAAAAGCGCTACCATACTGATCAACCACAAATCCCAAATGCTCAGCATACCAAGACTTGATTTTTTGAGGATCCTCGCACTTGAAGAATACACCACCGATTCCTGTCACTCTTTTTTTCATTTGTTTTGATTTTATATATGAGCATAGCCCGTTTTCAAAATACGGAGATTTAGAACATTTTATAAGCCAAAATAAAAAAAGATGGTTGCTACTTGTAACAACCATCTTGGATTAACTCAACTAATGAAATTTGGGTGTCTAATTTTTTCTCTTTTTAACGGCTCTTTTTGTTGTAGTTCTTTTTGCAGAGGTTTTGTTCTTGTTGTTTTTGACTCTGGCAGAAGTTTTCTTCTGTGCTGCCATTGATTTGTTGGGCCCACTTCCAGCTACCGTTTTAGTTCTGCTTTTTCCCGCCATGGTTTTTCCTTGTGATTTGATGGCTCCCTTGCTCTCCTTCTTATTGGCAATTATTTTTTTGTCACCTTTTTTAGCTGCGATTGTAGTTGAGCTTTTTGTACCCACTGCTTTTTTACCACCGGTTGTTGAAACAGCTCCAGTAGTAGTTTTCTTTGATACCACTGCTTTACCGCCATTTGGACCTGTGACCACCTTCCTTTTAGTGGACTGAGTGATCGCACCTGTTTTTTTCACTCCGGTATTCGTTCGGTATTGATTGATCTGTGCTCTGTGTGTCGTCTGAACCGCTACTGAAGCTCTTCTTGTTGGGGTATAAACTCGATGTGCTCTCACGACTCGATGGGTGTGAACAACGTGAAAACCCACATGGTAATGTGCTCTCCGATGATAATGCCAGCGGTAAGGTCTGGGTCTCCAAGGGCTCCACCAGGTTGGATAATAAGCCCATCTCCAAGGAGAGATCCAAGGCCTATAAACGGGAGCATAGATAAATCTTACGGATGGCCATAACCATACATTGACTACGATGCGCACCGTTTCAAATTCATTGGAAGGTCCTTTCCTGCCATCGTCTACGCCTTCCTCTTCAAACGGTTCCACGATCACATTTTCGCCATAGATATCCTCATCACCTATAATCTGAAGTATTGCTGATTTTTCACCATTCATTTCTATCTCTATGACAGCAATATCTTGCGACTCTTTTTTACTAACTACCGCTTGTAAAACAATAGCGTGGACATCCTTATCCACACGATCTTCAATCCTAATGTAATCAATGTCACCATCTTGGTTTAAATCTAGATTGTTGACATAATTGTTTTCTTGGTTAATTGACTTTTCAAATGCTTCAAGCGTTTTAGATTGTTTGAAAAGTTCTAAAGCTCCCATTAAACTAAAGTGATCTCCCGGCAGTCCTGTGCTGTCTTCTTGGCTCATCAGATTAAGAGGAAGTAATAGGGCAACTATAAATAAGAGGGTTATTGTTATTAGAATTGAGTTTTTCATGACTATCAATTTTTTTTGAGTTATGTTAGTTTGATACAAAAAGTTCGAAAAAGTTTAATCAAAAATGAAATTATTTTTATTTGATTTGGATTTATGACCCAGCAGAAGTACACCTGCTATACTATCCCTATGAAAACTTAACTTAAAATAATAACGGGAACTTGCTCTTTTGATTGGTTATTCTCACAAGTTTATTTAAGTTCGATTAACGATGGTCAAACAACAATTTAACCAATTTATGAGATACGAAGAAATTCCAGTACCTCAATCCTTAAAACTCTATTTAACAAATTTTTGGAAATTTTCAGTGATGAAATCGGAGGACACACTTCCATTTGATCATTTAATTATTCCTGATGGTTGTTGTTCCATTGTATATTCAATTTTTTCTGAGAAAAACATTTTCAGTAAAAATATCTTTGGCCCTAATCCATCCGTACATTTTGTTAAGGTTATGCCAGGAATGAAATTTATTGGTATCCGAATTAGGCCAGGATTGACAGAATCCATGATTGGCAAATCAGGATTAGACCTCCGGAATCAAAATATCAGAATTGAAACTCCATTATTGAATCTTGATGATCAATATATTTTCAACTATTTCGAAGACATGGGCTTGATCGATAACATTAGTCGTAAGATTATTCAATTTGTCGATTCGGCTAATATTATTCCGGATCTTTTAGTACAAAAAACGATTGATCATATTTATAATTCAAAAGGGGCAGTAATAATAAAAGATTGGATTGAAAAAATACCAATAAGTGAAAGACCATTGCAAAAAAGATTCAAATCGGATACTGGCCTCACTATGAAGGAATTTGCTCGTGTAATCCGGATGAGAAGCTCTTTCATTGATTTAATCATGAGCGAAAAAGAATATTTGAATATAGTTTTTGATTCCGGTTTCTTTGATCAAGCCCATTTTGCTAGAGACTTTACACGTCTATCCGGTATCTCCATTATTGATTTTAAAAAGTATATTCAAAGAATCAATCATGTTAACGTTAATCACCTAACAAGTTAATCCAGACGGATTTTTCCTATTTTCCGAGAAGCAGATAATTTATCTTTACGGCATTACTTACCAAATATTGAAAATGAAAAAAGCATTAACCCTTTTCTATTGCCTAATCTTTATTATCCCCGCATACAGCCAAATTCAACCAAACTCGGAGCTATTTCAAGAAAAAATAGAAAAATTATCTTTTATGCTTGGAGATTGGAAAGGTGATGGATGGGTATTTACACAACAAGGGAAAAGGGAGACGTTCATTCAATCAGAAAAAGTCACATTAGAAGCGAATAAAGAAGCTATTTTGGTTAAAGGACAAGGTACGCACAAAGCGGGTTCTGATGATTCAATACAAACTATACATGACGCGATTGCCTTGATCTCATACAATCCGCAAACCGACATCTATGATTTCAGATCTATCGCTATGGGTCGAGGAAGTGGTAATTATGCAGCCAAGTTATTAAACGAAAGAGTCTTGGAGTGGACCATGGAGGTTCCTAACGGACAAATTATTTATACCATTGATTTTACCAAGGAAGAGACTTGGTATGAAATCGGCGAATTTGTTAGAGATGGCAATCGAAGGAAATTTTTCGAAATGACGCTTAGCCGAGTAAACTAGTAACTAGTTTAAAGAGTCTAGATGCTTAGTCGTCACCCACCCCAGTCAAAATACTTGCTGGTTTCTCTAAGTAGGGTCCACAAAGGATAGCTTATTTCACGGATCGAAACTCACACCTACCCATCTCACAACGTAGCGGTCTCGTTTCTGACAGAGAAGCGATCTCACAGCGTAGCGATCGCTCTAGTCATCTACCCGCAACGTGAAAAAAGCCGCTAGCACAAAGGAAGCTCCACCTATAATAAGCGCATAGCCTGGCTCTCCACCGAAAAATGTTCTCAATAAAAATCCAAGAACTGCAGCGGCAAGAATTTGGGGAATGACTATAAAGAAATTAAAGACGCCCATAAAATAGCCCATTTTAGATGCAGGCAGTGCACCGGTGAGCATAGCATAAGGCAGCGATAAAATACTCGACCAGGCGATTCCTATTCCAATCATACTAACCAAGAAAATGTACTTACCAGGAACTAGAAAAACAGTGGCCAAACTAATGGCACCAATGATTAAGGCTAGAGCATGGGTTTTCTTTCGACTGATGCGCTTTGCCAATAGGGGTAATAAAAATGCAACGAGTGCAGCGACACCGTTATATACTGCAAATCCGTTACCTACCCAATTGGCACCATCATTGAAGGCTTGAGACGTAGCATCTTCAGATCCAAAGATATGTTTAGTGACCGTAGAGGTGGTATATATCCACATTGAAAAAAGTGAAAACCAGGAGAAGAATTGCACATAGGCAAGTTGCTTCATTTTACCAGGCATCATGAGTAATCCATCCACAATGCCTACAAAATCATTGGACTTGCCACCGTTTTTGATTAAATAAGAAGCCCAAAAACCAATGCCAAAAACAATCAGGCCTCCTCCAAGTATATAGAGGTCTTTGTTTTCCAATCCTAAAGCGGTAAAAGCTAAGATGGCCGTAAATATTAAACCAATGATGAGTAAAACGGACCCAAAGTTCTTCTGAGTATTCCATTTTTCATTTTGTAGGGTAGCAGACTCTTCAACTGGTGAATCATCAAAACTATGCAATTCTTCCGGTGGGTATTCCGAAGACTTAAGTACAGTCCACAAAACAGCTCCAAAAAAAGCGATAGCGCCCACGTAAAATGACCATTTGACCGATTGAGGTATTACTCCCTCAGCAGCTGTATTATCTAGACCTATCCAGTTTGTAAAAATATAAGGCAATAAAGAAGCGACTACTGCTCCAATCCCAATAAAGAAGCTTTGCATCGCATAACCCAGCGTTCTTTGTTCTTCTGGTAAGTTATCTCCTACAAATGCTCTAAATGGCTCCATGGAGATGTTAATACTACTATCCAAAATCCATAGGGTGCCCACGGCAATCCATAATACCGCAGCATTGGGCATAAGAATTAATGCAAAGGAAGCTAAAATTGCACCTATTAAAAAGTAGGGTCTTCTTCTACCCAATCTACCCCAGGTACGATCACTAAAATAGCCTATTATCGGCTGAACGATTAAGCCTGTGACTGGAGCGGCAACCCAAAGAATAGCCAAGCTATCGATTTCTGCACCAAGCGTTTGGAAGATTCTACTCACATTGGCATTTTGAAGGGCGAATCCAAATTGGATTCCCAAAAACCCAAAACTCATATTCCATATCTGCCAAAAACTCAGTAACGGTCGCTTTGCTGCCATTGATTACATTTTAGATTTGCACCAAGCTATTATTTTATTACAACATTTCTACAGTAATAAGATCTTTTTTTATCTGGAGTTTCAGAGAAAATCTAGCGTATTATCGGTGCAATGGAGGCCTCCTCATTATAGGGCAAGCGGTCCGATCCCTCCAGTACCAATTCATCATTAATCCTGCGTATATGGTGGTCTACTCCTATTTCTGCTCCGGGAATAAAGCCCGGAACGGTTATCACCTGAGCTAGAACACCGCCGATTCCACGATGCATTATACCTCGCGGTAAATAGACCAAATCACCTACACTCAAAACAGTTGATTGCAGTAATGTTTTCGTTTGATCTTTTGTAACACCTTCTGGATCTTCAATCAAGCCAACCTGAGCACTGGTAATGATCCTTGCAGTAGGTTGTACCATTTGGACCAAATAAAATTCATCAAATCCACCCTCTTCAGGATGATAATGTGAGAAGGAATCCATTATTCTAACGCGATGTGCATTAAGACTCTTAAATATATATGGTCCAACTTTATCCTTCCAGGTTAACAATATGCGTCGGTAAGCATTGGTTTCTGTGGCACAACCTCCTGGAGTATCCGTAATGTTTGGGTCCCAGTCTGGCCGAATGAAAACTGGAATATTTGTGGGCAATTTTTCCGGAACTGTAAAAATCACACAACTGAACAAGCTGTCTGTTTCCATAGATTCTCCCTTATTCAAAAGGATTATATCCCCTACTGAAAATTTAGAAGATAACTTAGTAGACAGGTTTGCTGTACCTCCTCCACTCTGAATGAATATAATTCGGTTTACCTGCTGGGGTTCAATTATCTTTTTAAGGTGACTATAGGTAAGATCATATCCAGGATTACTTTTTCTAAAAGTACTTCGTATAATTTCCAGTTGCTCGGAATTTTCATTTACCAGGTGAGCAATCACCATTCCTGTATCACCCCTTTTATGATTACAGCTGGAACTAACCAGAAAAAAGAATCCAATTAAATAGTATATCGCGAATCGAATCATATGAAAATCGTATTCAAATATTTGACGAATTTAAATAACTTCTTCTCGTTTGAAAAGTAAAAGGTTTATTTCCTCTATTAATTATTTCCATCTATTTCATTAAAGAATTTAAACGTTCTCTCAACTTGCTCATTCCAATAATTCCAATCATGTCCTCCTGGAAATTCTTCATAAAGATGCTTCACATCCAGTTTGGTCAAGTTTTCATGTAAATACCGATTCGGTTGGAGCAATTCATCTTCTGTACCGCAGTCGAAACGTATCGGTGGTAGCCCTTCTTTGTTAGCTACTATCACATCATAAATTGAATCAAGTTGTTTTTCACTATTCCAAAAAGACCAATCCTCTTCAACAAAGGTGATCAAATCTTTGATATTCGTCACCGAAGAATGTCCGCTGATCCCACTAAAAATATGACTATAAATACTACCGATTCTAATCGCTCCATAACCACCCATCGATAAACCGGCAATATAAAAAGAAGAATTTTTACTCACATGATTGATTTCTTTCTTAGTCAAAGCAGGCAGCTCATCCCCAATCCAAGATTGAAAATCCTGATTAACGTGTTGCACATAACCGCTTCCATCCCCCCATAAACCATCTGAAGGCATGACTAAAATAAATGGCCTTATATTTCCATCCTCAATAAGTTTATTCAACTTTTTGTGAGCACCTCCTTTCATAGACCATGCCCAATGACTACTGTAGACTCCGTGCAATAAAAAGATTACCGGAACATCTTGTTGATTCTTAGCCTTTTCCGGAATGTAAACAGATACATCAACTCTTCCTTTCAATGAAGGGCTTTTAACCGTAATAAACCGGAAGCCTTCAAATTCAAATTGTGGGTCTGATATTTCAATAGTTTTAAAGGTCATCTTCAAACAGAATTACGCCTTTAGCATTCTTACCGGTAAGCATATCCGAAAAGGCTAGTCCCAAATCATTTATTGAATAAGTTCGAGTAATTAATTCATCTAAAAGCAACTGCCCATTCTGATAAAGATCAAACAATTTTGAAAAATCGACCGCTGGATTGCACTGACCATAAAGTGGATTCAAATAGATTTTATCCCATTCAAATAAATTCATGTCGATGGTTAACTCTTCTTCTATTCCACTGACCTGTATAGCGCTACCAGCATTTCTAACCATTCGTAATGGGGCTGCACCTAATGCCGGAACACCTGTACATTCAAAGGCATAGTCTGCGCCCCTCCCGTTGGTGAGTTTTTTTATTTTTTGATGAACCTGTGATAAATCTTTATCATGATCAAACGGTATGAGCGTATGCGTAGCCCCAAATTTTTTGGCCATCGCTAAGCGGGCCTCTTTCAAATCCAGTGCGATTATAAGTTCTGCTCCAGCGATGCGCGCTCCTTGAATCACATTCAGCCCTACCCCTCCACAACCGATAACCACGACCGATGAACCGGGTTTGACCTTTGCGGCATTGATCGCTGAACCATAACCGGTCATGACTCCACAACCCACAATCGCTGCAGCAGCAAACGAAATGTTTACACCAATTTTCACTACTGCTTCTTTCTTTACTAAGGTGTGAGTAGATATGGTACCTATATTAAATGAGCGTTCTATCGGATCACCTGCATAAGTAGTGCCATCCATATGGGCATGGCCTTTCAAGGGCCTTTTCCCAGCGACAGGTGAGTGTGTCTCACAAATCGAAAAGTTCCCTTCACGACATTGGAAGCACTTGCCACAAGGTATCGCCCAATTTAATAATACTGCATCACCAACTTTGACATGCTCTACATTTTTACCGATCGCCATTACAACCCCTGCTCCTTCATGTCCCAAGATAACAGGCTTTCCCCATCGCAAAGAGTCCCAGTCTGTATGACAGACACCAGCAGCTTTGATTTGTACTAAAACTTCACCTTCAAGAGGCTGCCCTACCTCAATGTCTTCAATCTTAAACACCCCGTGGCCATTTGCAATAGCTCCCTTCCCATGGATCATTTTATCTCTCATTTAAAATATAAAATTTGGTGAACCAATCACCACTATTACCTACAACACAAAATTTTCCAACAACTCATCCAACACTTTCTGAGGATCATTGGATCTTCCGGGATGAACGGCTGAACATTGGATTACGGTGCTTCGCGTTGCGGTAAGCCATCTAAATCTTTCATGCATTTCTAATTTACCTATTGGCCCGCCGTCTGCACCTCCCTGACAAATCACATCCCAGGCTTTCAAGTTATCAATTATCTCCTGTAGGTCAACTTCTTTTGAAAATGCCTCAAGTCTTACTTGATCAATATGATATTTAATTGCTAAATATTTCAACCGTTTAGAAAATAGAATAACCCCTATATTCAAAAACTCACCTCGCTCAACTTTCGGAACCAGTCTGATAATAGCAAATTCGTAAATTTCTCTATCGGGCATCTGAGGCTTCTTTAACTAGTTTTTCAATATTTTGAAGTTTTGTACATATAAACTTGACATACGCAGCCCTCCTTTCATTAGGCGTTAACGGACTTGATTCATCGGTCAACCAATCTTTTGGTATATTCACCATAATATCTTCAACAATTGACACACTTATTGCATCCTGGATAGCCACAGACGCTTCAGTCAATTTTTCAGCGCTAGCTAACAGGACGTGATCCTTGATGGATGGAAAGGTACGATCGAGATGAGCCTCCCAATTTTTCCAGTTGTGATGAAAATACAAACATGCTCCATGATCAATCAACCACAGCTCCCGATTCCAAATCAACAAATTGGTATTCCTTACGGTTCGATCAATATTGGTAATGATACTGTCCAGGAGCACCACTTTTGAAGCAGTCAATGAATCTACGATTGAAACAAGAGGATCATAGGAAATAGCACCGGATAGAAAGTGTAATCCCAAATTTAACCCAACACTAAAGTTTAATAAGTCCTGAATCTCTTCATCACCTTCCGTCTTACCGAATGAATCATCAAGATTCATAAATACTAGTTCAGGCACTTTCAACCCCATAGCTCGTGCCAATTCTCCACCAATGAATTCCGCAATCAAAGCTTTCTTACCTTGACCTGCTCCTCGAAATTTCATTACATAGGGAAAATCATCATCCGCTTTTACAATAGCTGGCAATGAACCACCTTCTCTTAGCGGTTTTATATATTGGACCACATCAACTGTTCTAATTTCCAATTTGTTCATCGAGGGCAAGATATAGAAAATTCCAAATAGATAATTCAGAGAGAT
>JAHEJC010000154.1 GCA_024639065.1 Lewinellaceae bacterium
AATTACTTGAGAGGTATCAGGCGTTATTCAAAAAAAACAAGGAGGGTTGGGGCAAATTATGTCTCTGTCTGGGCGCACAATATTGCCAGTTAAAAAAAATGAAAAAAGGACGCAAGAATATATTAAAAGCGATTAAAATTTATCCCTTTAATACCATAGCCTATCTCCATTTTTTTTCATCGCTATTCGGCCCGAGCGGTTATCAACGTTTGAGAAAATATTTTAAGTCTACCCAATTGAAATAGTACAATTTTGCAGAGATAATTCCAACATTATTAACAAAGCTAAGTCATTTCTGCGAAGCGACCTTAATTTTTATGAAAAGGTTCGTGAAATTAAAGTAAAAAGGATCAGATTTAATATCACTATGGTATATGGCTCTGGGGTGAGAGAGTCATGAGGAATTATGAATAATCCTTTTTTTACGGTTGTCATTCCGACACATAATCGTTCCAATTTGCTAAAGCGTGCCATCGAAAGCGTTCTGGATCAGTCGTTTGAAAGCTTCGAAATCATTGTTATCGACGATCATTCGATCGATGATACATCATCTGTTGTAAAGTCGTTTTCTGATCTTCGAATCCGTTACATGAAAAATAGCCGAGCGGATGGGGCATGCGGTGCTCGCAATGTCGGCATTTTTTCAGCGAAAGCAAAATGGGTGGCCTTTTTAGATGATGACGACGTTTGGCTCCCTGAAAAACTTAGGTGCCAATACGAGTTGACACGAAACGCGGAACAATCTGTTGGTCTTGTCTGTACCGATTATGCAATATTCAAAGAAAAGCGACAAAGACCGATAAACATTAAAAACAGACCTTCGGGTTGGGTCAGGGACAAACTTTTGTATGGAAAGCGCATTGGTTGCTTGAGTAGTGTATGTATTCGAACGGAAGTTTTGAAATCTATTGGAGGATTCGATGAGAGATTTCCATCAAGTCAAGATCAGGATTTATATTTGAGAGTCGCTGAATTATCTCAATTTGCCTACATACCTAAAACTCTTGTTCATATATATCAAGAATCGCAAAATCGAATTGGTCAGAACCCTAAAATAAAGCTGGAAGGTTACATTATGTTTCGCGACAAGTATTTTGCATTAATCGATAAAAGTCTTCGTCTGCGTCATCGTTATGAATCGCGCATCTTTACCTATGCGATTTTGCAGAGTGACAAAACCCTAATTGCAAAATGCCTTCCTTGGGTTCTATTGGGAACGCTGGTTGATTTTCACAATTTTCTTTTAACTATACGAACGACGATTCTTCTATATATTAGAAACAAATCACAAACAAGGATTTAATGAAAATGAGTAGACCAAACCCTGAAAGTTATTCAGAAGGATCTTCTTTAGAGGTAACTACAGCTTCTCAACAAGCCGTGCTTGAAACTGGATTTATAGTTCTAATTGTTTTTGCCATTATAAAGCCAATTTCTCTTATGGGCGGTGCGAATCTTTCTGTTGCTCTAGTAGAACTTACCGATGTAATGGGATTAAGTGTCTCTTATCTTTTAATTTTGCCTTTATTTGCAGGAATTAAGCAAGTTAAGGTTGATCTTTTCTCTATATTTATACTTGTATTTATTTTTTACGTACTTGAAAGTATATTTTGGGGCTCTGAGATACGTAAGGTTGGAAAAGTTATACTGCCATTCATTGTTTTTTTCTCTGTTCGCACCTTCATTACACAAAAGGGTCACACGAGGTTGTTCATAGCTTTTCTTGTAGTTGGATTTCTAATTCCCATTGTATTTAGCACATATAATATAGTGCTGGGAAGGTCAATTTATGTAGTTGAATGGCATAATAAATTAGCACGATATTCTGGGTCTTTTTCAGGTCCTCATACTTTATCATATATAATGCTTTTTTTCTCATTTTTATACTGCATTTTGAACCACGTTTATCGATTTAAAAAGTCTTTTAATCGATATTTGATTGTAATATTTTTATTACTATCTGTTTTTTGTCTATACAAATCTGGCACTAGGACGGCCATGATTGGTTTTATTCTTTTTTGGTTCATTTATTTATGGGGTACAAATAAAAAAGAATTTTTTGTGGTTCTTGTGATATCAGCTCTCACCGCAATAATTTTTTCTGGTCATATTTACAGCATTATTTTTAAAAAAGAAGAAATAGACTTTAATACGGCTACGAGCGGCCGCGTGACCCTTATCGAAAACAATATCGATCTATTTTTTCAATCAAACTTAACACAGCAACTATTTGGGAGAGGCCTCGGTCATGAACATCAGTTTTTATTCCACAACGACTATATAGCCTTATTATTGTCTCTTGGTGTCATCGGTTTACTACTATATCTAATTATATTATTTTACTTGTTTTTTGATATTTTCTTGTACAATGATAAAAAAACCAAATATTTGTTTGGGGCAATATTAATTTCTGTGGCAGCTATGAATTTCGGTAGCAATGCCGTTATTTTTAGAGTTGAACTTTCACAATATTTTTGGTGCATTATAGGGCTTTTCTACGTGATAAAAGAATACAAAAACGGAAGAAATTCAAATCAGATAGACGCATAACGTGGACAATAAAGTAAAAAAAAAATAATCTCAAATTGATGAAGGTTAAAGAAAAAATACTTATCGTTGGGCAACTTCCACCTCCTTATCATGGTTCTAATGTCATGGCAAGAACAATGCTTTTCGCACTGAACAAAAAGGATTATAAAACAGTATTTGTAGATAAATTGTTTGCGAAAAGCATAGATGAAATAGGAAAACCAAGCTTAAGAAAAGTTCTAAGAGTTCCGTTGTTAGCAGTTGAAATTTTTATGGCTTGTATACGTAACAGGCCGCTGATGTGTATTTACTTTATTGCTGTTGGAAAATCTGCTTTCGTAATTGATGCATTTTTACTACTGCTAATTAGATTATGTCACATACCGTACATTTTACGTTTTGGCGGGAAAGGGTACCGAGAATTTCAAAATGAAAATTTCATTTGGAAAATTATTGTTTCACACACCCTTTCAAAAGCATTAGGTGGTATCGTATTAGGGCAATTAATGAAATGGGATGTAAACATCTATATTCCGGACAAGCGATTAGTTTACGTCCCCAACGGTATTCCTCACAAAAGACATCGAGTTTATAGAATTCATAAAAATTATATTCAAATACTTTACTTGTCCAATTTGGTGCCCTCAAAAGGACCATTAGAATTTTTAAAAGCTGCTAATATAGTAATTCAAAAAAAAAATAATGTTCGTTTCATTTTGGCTGGCGTCGATTCATCACAATTTTTCACCAAACAACTTAGGTCTTATATTGTTAATAACCAACTTGATAATTACGTAGAAATGCCTGGAGGCGTTACTGGTGAACATAAACAAAAGCTATTTACTTCGAGTGATATATTTGTTTTCCCATCATTTTTCAAGTATGAAGTATTTGGAACTGTTAATATTGAAGCAATGAGTTACGGTTTACCTGTTATCTCGTCAAACGAAGGCGCGATATCTGAAGTTGTGAAAGATGGCGTAACTGGTTTTATAATAGATCCAAAATCTCCAGTTGATATTGCAAATAAAATTTTGATATTAGTAGATAACCCAAAATTGCTTAAGGCGATGGGGACAAAAGGTAAAGAAGTTTTTGAATCGAATTACACTCTTGAAGCTCATGCTAAAAATCTTAATAGTGCTGTCAATTTTTATAAATGCATACTAAAAAGTAAAAGGACCCCAAGGTAGAAAACTACTTTTTAAATTACACTAATCTGGTTTCTACAAATTATATGCTACTGCAACTCAAAATTCAAACAACCATTGAAAGGCGGAAAGGCGATGAAAAATTATTGGAGGCCTTATTCTGAAAATTCATATTGCCAGAACTTTAATGTTATTGAAATAAATGACTTTTAAAAAATAAAAGCTTATATTGATATGCGTAGCTTAAGAGAGTGGATGCTGTAATGGAATATATTAAAGGCTGAAATTTGGTTTACATAAGGACCAAAATTTCCTGAAATGACACAAGGGATTAACTGATAGATGTTCGATTTATTATACATTAAATTGCAAAATAGTTAATATTACAGCTGTAGAAGCTATAAAAAGACAGGCAGAAAAGTTTTCCATGGAATAATGCTAAATTCATAATTAATTGATTACAATTATATTTTTCAGCAAAAGTTTCATTAATTCAGTTTAGCTTCATACCATCTTAAATATTGGCATATATTTTGCTTTGCTTTCGGTAGGAATCTGGCGCATTGCTCTCCCTTAAATATAATGTAATTTTTGCATTTGAGTTTATAGAATAGACAGACGAGATAATAAACAAAATAGAAACAGGACATTATATGAAGGCCACCTTAAAAACGATATGCATCATTAATTTTTTGCTTTTCCATTCTTTGACTTTTGCTGCAGCGCAGTCCTACCACGTTACCCAAAAAGGCGCCGGTTACCAGAATGGTAAAAGCCTGAAAAACGCTTGGAGTGTCGAAGATTTCAATAGCTCTGCCAACTGGAGCACGATCGATGACACAAGCAAAATAGATCCTGGTGACTCAGTGTATTTTTATGGAACGATCTCAAAACAAATAGAGCCTCAGGGAAGCGGAACCAGTAACAACTATATTACCTTAGATGGTGATTCTTCCATCGTTACGATTCCGGCAAATTCGCTGGATGGCACCTCAGGATCAATCAATATTGAGAACAAAAGTTATATTAAAATTAAGAACTTTACAATTGATGGAAAAACGCAGCCTTCAAATGCTCTTTCAGGCAGAGCCGGCATTTGGATAGAGGGTTATCAAAATCAGCCTTCTCAATATATTGTAGTCGATCACTGCACGATTTACAATCATAGTGGCGGAATTAAGGCTTATGATAATGCTCACTATATAACCGTTAAAAATTCTTATGTGCATGAGGTGCGGAGTAATTGCTTCGGAGCTACGGTTTATCACGGTAGTTGGGGTAGCGTATCCAATATGACAATTGGCGGGTCTCCAGAACATGCAAATGAGTTTAAGAATTGCGGTTACAATTCTGACCCTAAAAGAGCAGGCTCTAGCCCAGACATTGAGTTGTCAGTTTGTCACGACTCAATTATATCCTATAATGAAACCTATGCGACCCTGCCTAATCACGGCATGGGTGGAATTATGATTCAGGAGTCGAAACGAATACTTATTGAATACAATACAGTTCATGGACATTATGCTGTGAATAACAGAGGAGGTATTGTAGTCAAAGAAGATAGCCCTCATCGCACCAATGATGATATTATAATAAGATTTAACCATGTATACGATGAGTTGCAAGAAGGAAAACCTCAAGCATGGGGAAAAGAAAAAGCCGGAATTCATGCAGGTTCTGATGTACACAATATCTATATTTATGGGAATTACGTTCACGATACTCACTGGGGTATTAGACTCATGGAAAATTTCAGTGGGCCCGATGGTAGGAATAATGAAAATTTTTATGTTTTTTCCAATATTGTAGCAAACACCGAGGAGCAAGGTATCGCCCTCAATGGATCTAAAGATGCCTTTATTAATGTGTATTTATTTAATAATACAATTTACCGATCTTCTTATTCTTCTAAGTTTGTAACTAGCATTGAAAAAACTTCAATTGCTAACAGGGGGATGTCAGCTAGCCAACTACAAAATATTTATATCAAAAATAATGTTATTTTTAACAGCCGCCCAAGTAAAACTGATTATTTGGGGATATTTTGGCTTGTTGATAAAGATACATTCATTGACTATAATCATCATTACCATGCAAATGGAACTCCTACTGTATATTACAAGAACTCACTTTGCACCCAATGCTCCTGGCTTAGCAGTGATAGGCCGGTTGAATATGGAAAAAACGATACGTGGGGGGATCCGCTGCTTATCAACCCTGAAAAAAGCAACTTTCGAATTGAATCATCTAGCTCACCATTGGTTGACTCCGGCATTAAGATGGGAACTGGAGTTATTGCGAAGATTGTAATTCAAGGCAGACCCTATCCTGTGAGATGGGACGCGGCATTAGACCCTCACAATACTGATTGGTTATCCGTTCCGCCGAAAGTATCAGTTCTATATCAAAACGATTTTGGTTCATGGGAAAAGGGCGCCTATGTCTATAGTAATGGTACCATAAGAAGTTTATCGAGGCCAAAAAACTTACATATTCAATATTAAATTAAAAACGAATCTGGTTCTTTTCATTTTTTTGCGAAATGCAAAACTTCTTTTACGTATAGTCGTTATAAAACCCTTCCAATTTCAAATTCTAAAATATAATTTAAATTAAAATTGTTTTGATTTTTTGTACGCTGTTATGGAACGTTCATCAAATCTAACGAAATATACATTGGGGCTTATTAATCCAGGAGACATGTTAAAAGGGATACGAGGTGGCTCAACTGGATTCATTAAGAGCATTCTTCCTTACTTAAAAGCAAAGAGAGTTATAATTTTTGGTATAAGTAAAACTACTTCTAAACCATGGAAGTCTTCTTTTATAGATAAAAACGTAGAATTTATTCCTATTTGCCAGCTAAAGTATCCTTCTCGAGTTCCAATGCGTTTGAAGGTTTTTATAAACTATATGAGGTATCGCAAAAAGATACTCAATAGCGGTGTAGACGTGCTTTATATTCAAACACCCGAATGCTGTTTGCCGTTTCTGTTTAACAATAGAGGTATTCCTATTATATATCATCAACATGGCTCTGGAAATCCTGTCGCTTTGTCAAGATTCTTTTATGCAAGGAAATTTTTGTTTCAAGGGTTATTCGAACTAATATTAATGGCCATATATCGTTACTCTGATTGGATTATCGCAATTGATAAACTATGTCTTGCAAAAGCAATCAAGAATGGGGCACGCAGAAAAACTAGCCTTTTAATGAATGCAATAGACACGGAAAAATTTAGGCCAAATAAGATCTATAGAAGCAAAATGAGATATCGTTTTGATATTAAATCAAATCAATACTCAATACTTTTTGTCGGTCGGATCGCTAAAACAAAAGGTCCTGCACGGCTATTAGAATGCATACCTTTATTTAGAAAATTAGAAATCCCTTTCCAGATTTTTTTGGCAGGAGAAGGAAGTTACATGCCGTATATTAAAAATTACGTGAAAACATATAATTATGGCGATTGTGTCAATATATTAGGACTCATACCCCATGATGAATTGCCCTATTATTACAATATGGCAGATGTAGTAGTTTTATTATCTGAAATGGAAGGTGTTCCAATGGTTGTTTTGGAAGCGCTCGCTTGCGGAACACCTGTAGTAGCTTCAAGAGTGGGAGGTATTCCTGATATTATTACTCACGGAAAAAACGGAATACTTGTTGAACAGCTAACTACGGAAAGAATTGCGATTTCAATAATTAAAGCTTTAACTTTGAATAGTGACAGAAACTTTATATCTGGTACGATGTCTGAGTTCAGTGCTGTTAGATTTGTTCTTTGTTTAAGCAATATTATCAAAACAGTAATCCATGATTCTTAAATTGTATTAGGATATAGCCGAAAGATTTCTTTCATATTTTCAAAATACATTTTTTAAAGATTTTTCTTTAATTTAATATTCACACCAAAAATTATGAAGCTTAGTTTTTTATCTGCCGTAAGACGCAAGGTATTTAATAATTATGCAACTTTGCCATATGAAGTAAAAAATTTCATCTCTTTTGGCTTGAGTTTTATGCCAAATCATCTCCTTTTAGGGTCTCACTTTCGTGAAGTTTACAGGATGATAAAGCAAACCGAATATCTATCTGGAGAAATACTAAAAAAAAGGAGAGAAGAAAATTTATCTCGTATTCTTTTACACGCAAACAGAAGTGTAGATTATTATAGTGTCTTGTTTAAACAACTTGGCGTACCTGAAAGTGAAATGTTGGCCTCACCGATCCATGTAATCTCCAGAATACCACCTATAGATAAATCTACTATTAGAGATAATTATCCTATTTTTTTATCAAATACCATCAATAAAACTATCTGTGATTATACCTCTACGGGAGGAACATCTGGAGAACCATTTTATTTTCATATCAATTCCGATAGAAGCACAAAGGAGTTGGCCTATTTAATTGACCTGTGGGAAAGGGTCGGTTTTAATTTAAATTCAAGGAGGGTTACATTTCGAGGGAGTCCAATTAAGGGGAATAAAGGCTGGGAAAATGATTGGATTACAAGAGAACGCAAATTTTCAAGCTTTGAACTTACAGATCAATATCTCGGAAGAATATGGCCTGATTTGTGTAGATACCGTCCCGATTTTGTCTATGCGTACCCTTCCACTGCCTTGGCATTATGTCAATTTATAGAAAGGAGTGGACGACAGCTGCCAAAGAACATAAAGGCCATATTGGTCGGTTCGGAGAACATATATGACGGTCAGGAAGATTATATTGAAACCGTTACCCGGAAGAGAGTTTTCAAGTGGTATGGCCACTCGGAGAAGCTTATATTAGCTGGAGAATGTGAAAAGTCCAAATATTACCATGCCTACCCACAGTATGGATATGTTGAGTTTATTAATGAAAAAGGCGAATTAGCAAGTCCCGGTGATTTTGCCGAAATTGTCGGAACGGGATTTATGAATACAGTTTTACCGTTTATTCGGTATAGGACAGGCGATTACTGCACATATTTGGGAGAATATTGCCCAGAATGTGGTCGGCATTACCCTATTTTTAAGGACGTCAGAGGTCGGTGGACACAGGAAGTTCTGTACGGGAAAAAGGGCAATAGTATATGTATGAGTGCAATAAACGTCCATTCTGATAATTTCAAGAATGTATTTCGTTATCAGTTCTATCAAGATACACCCGGTAGAGCACTATTGAAGATCATGCCTCAAGAGGGATTTGCGCAAAAAGATAAGAGAGCTATTGAGAAAGAATTCAATCTAAAGTTTAACGGCAATGTCGTAGTTGAAGCGGTAGTTGTTAAACAAATTCCTCTCACTCATAGAGGGAAATATATGTTTATTGACCAAAATACATCTGAAAAACTTTTAGGTGTTTCGTAGAAAATGATAGAACGTTCCACCATCTATGTAACTTGTGTAATAAAATTTTAGAACAAAGGCGTTAACGCCGAGTGGATTTCTGGAAATTGCTAAAAATCTTTGGCACATATTCAATTAATTTGAAGGATCATGAAAAGCCATATAATGCTCGTCACAAAAGCAAAAGCTCCTTTAAAATATTAATATGCCTCATAACAGGAGATTTTGTTTTTCTTTTTCTGGCCTTTTTACATCGTTATACTGGAATTTTAAGTGATCCACGATTTAATCTCACTATTGACGGTAGTTTCGGTGAATTTTATCAATACTTCAAAGAGATTTTTATTGCGATGATATTCGCAAAGATATCGCGTCTCCTACGACTGCCTAGCTATTTAGTTTGGTCTGGGCTTTTCTTATACTTTTTCTTTGATGATGCTCTTCGAATTCACGAAAATTTAGGAAGATTCATTGTCAGGTATTTTGGATATATTCCTGCATACGGACTTAGAGCACAGGATTTTGCTGAACTCACTGTATTTGGGTTCTTTGGTGTTATTTTTTTTTCATTAATTTTTTTCACATATTTTCGTGGCGACCACATTCGCAGGAAAGTTTGGCAACATCTCATATGTTTAATCATCTTGTTAGTTATTTGCGGCATAGGATTTGATCTAATTCACTCATTTTTTTCGGATAAAAGTCTTGCAATTGGGCCAATAACCATTAGCTCTATTATTGGAGTAATGGAGGATTTTGGAGAAATGCTTGTTATGAGTCTCTGCACCTGGTATGTCGTGGATCTCTATAAAAGAGAAAAAATGAAGTAAGGTCAGATCAGTTAGGACCAAATCTATGCGACAAATAGTACAAAAACTCAAAACAGGTCAATTGGGGGTTGTTGAGGTGCCCCTTCCAGCAGTTAAAAAAGGATCACTTTTAGTCAGAACTTATTATTCACTCATAAGTGTCGGCACCGAAAGCAGTACTGTCAAAACAGCAAGGAAAGGCTACATTGGAAAAGCTAGAGAGCGACCACAGCAGGTCAGAAAAGTTGCCGATGTCATTAAGACACAAGGACCTGCACAAGCATACCGAGCCGTTATGCATAAACTAAATTCTTACTCTCCATTGGGGTACTCCTGTTCGGGTGAAGTAATTGATATCGCATCCGATCTTACAGGATATGAGATAGGCGATTTGGTAGCCTGTGGAGGTTCAGGCGTAGCTTCTCATGCTGAAATCGTAAATGTTCCAATAAACCTCTGTGTAAAACTTGAAAGAAATGCAGATTTGGCTCAATCAGCCTATAATACATTAGGGGCTATTGCCCTTCAAGGCGTCAGGCAAGCAGATATTCGTTTAGGGGAAAGTTGCGCGGTCATTGGCTTAGGCTTGTTGGGCCAACTAACGGCTCTTCTCCTAAGAGCTGCAGGGATTCGTGTAATCGGTATAGATACTGACTCAACAAAGGTGAATATAGGGGCACGGCATAGTCTGGATTTAGCGTTAGATCGAGGCAATTTTGGAATTGAAGACCGTATTTTCGATTTTACAGGAGGTATAGGTTGCGACGCGGTCATTATTACAGCTTCATCCGATTCTCTGGATCCAATTAATTTTGCAGGTGCTATTTCTCGAAAAAAAGGGACTGTAGTGGTAGTGGGAGAAGTGCCTACAGGGTTTAGTCGCGAGCCGCACTTTTATAATAAAGAGTTACAGGTAAAGATGTCATGTTCTTATGGGCCCGGAAGATATGACCGAATTTACGAAGAGAAAGGTGTTGATTATCCGGCAGCCTTTGTGCGCTGGACCGAAAATCGTAATATGCAGGCGTTTCAGGAGTTAATTTACGCTAAAAAAATTGATGTAGGTTATCTTACAACGCATACTTTCAAACTCGAAGAGGCACCGGCCGCTTATGACATGATTTTGTCTGAATCCGAACCTTACCTCGGTATTTTGATTGATTATGATGTCACCAAGAAGGTTGATTTTGAAAACAGAAAGATTTCCATTAAACCTTCGGTCTCCGGCCTCCAGCCTTGCAGCGTGTGTATTGGCTTTATCGGTGCCGGGTCTTATGCTCAAAGCTATCTGTTGCCAAACGTTTCGAAAAAAAATGATGTCTTGCTTAAAGGCATAATGACGACAACCGGAATCAGTTCACGCTCTGCGGCTGAGCGGTATGGGTTCGATTTTTGTACGACGAATGAAAAAGATATCATCGAAAATGATGATATTAATACAGCGTTTATTGCTACTAGGCACGATTCCCATGCATATTACGTAATGGAGGCATTAAAGGCAGGCAAGCATGTATTTGTCGAAAAGCCCTTGTGTTTAAAAATACAAGAATTGGACGATATCAAACAATGCTATAAACTATCAGCTAAAAGCCATCAGCATTTAATGGTAGGATATAATCGTCGTTTTTCTCCCTTAATCCTAAAGATCAAAAAAGAGCTCGGTCAAGGGCCCATGGCTATGGCATATCGGGTGAATGCTGGAGCCATACCTAAAGACTCGTGGATTCAGGACCTGGATGTTGGCGGAGGAAGAATTATCGGTGAAGTCTGCCATTTTGTTGATACTTTGACTTTTTTGTGTGGTTCGTTTCCAATATCAGTGTACGCCAGCGCAATGGCTGATCCAAATAATCTGAATGATACACTAAACGTTTCATTAACGTATCAAAATGGATCGATCGGAAATATTTCTTATTTCGCAAACGGTAATCAAAGGGTTCCCAAAGAGCGCATTGAAATCTTTTCCCACAGTGCTGTGGCGATTGTGAATGATTTCAGAGAGTTAACAATTTATGCAAGCGGCAGGAAAAAGAGAAAGAAGTTGCTGTCCCAGGATAAAGGGCAAAAAGAAGAAGTAAAACAGTTTGTTAATGCGATATTAAATGGAGTGTCTGAATTAATTTCATTTGAAGAAATTTATAATACCTCTCTTGTAACGTTCAAGATAAGTGATTCAATTCAAAGCGGTGAGAGTATTAAAATATGAGTCAATTACATATGGTATCAAAAGCATTATTTTTTGGGTAGTCATTATGGCCGCAAGGACAGAAAATTAGAAAGATCAGATGGATTTGGGCAAATTTCATTTTTATTTGCTGAGGTTACGCTATGCGTCTTTGCCTGAATTAATATCCAGGATAAACCAATTTATTTTCCTTAAAAAACTTAAGTTTCAGGTTTATAATCGGAAAGACCCTGCTGTAGTTCCGAGAAATGATTTCAAGAATATCAAAGAACTTCGGTTGCCGACAATCTGCGGAATGGCAAGTAAAAGAATTGTTAAAAAGATACTTAACGGAGAGTTATTTGCATATAATACTGATTTAGAAACTATAAGGAGATATGAAAAAAGATGGCACGATATTTATTTTAGCGATATTAAAACTACCAATCAGGATCCTGATCTCCGGTCCATTTGGGAACCTGCAAGGCTTCAACACATCGCTATTTTAGTCAAATATATTATCCAAAATGAAAATTCAGAATTTAACGACAGCGTTCTCAAATTTATAAAAAATAATGTGTTAAAATGGGTACATGAAAATTCTTTTCCATATGGTCTGCATTATATTTCTGCAATGGAATGCGGAATAAGAATTCCGTTGTTTTTTTATTGTCTTAAAGTCCTCGACAACCTCACAACTGACGAAGCCCAGCTCATACTTGATACTTTGTATCGACATGCCTGGCTGGTATCCAACCGGCTGTCATTGTATTCATCTCGCGGGAACCACACCATTGCTGAGGCCTACGGTTTGATTTTTGGAGGGGCAGTTTTTAGATACACAGCCGAGGGACGGCGGTGGCTATCGAAAGGTCATAAACTTTTAAAACAAGAACTTTATCATCAAATTGTAAAAGATGGTGGTCCGGTAGAACAATCTTTGAACTATCATAGGTTTGTTATTGATTTGTACTGGCTTGCGATTGATTTCCTCAAAAAAAATAATCTTCATGACTGTTCGGAATTTGAAGAGCATCTCATTAAGGCGGAGCATTTTATTATTGCGTTTAAAGATGCTGGGGGCAGGATGCCATCCATCGGAGACAGCGATGACGGGCGTGCGATTGCACCAGGGATATGTCCATGCCGGGCACATGCAAATCAGCAAGAGAACATAATACAAACCTTTTCAAAATCAGGCTACACCATCGTCAAAGACAATAATGTTGTCTTAACTTTTGACCATGGTCCTTTGGGGATGGCGCCGCTTTTCAATCATGGGCATGCCGATGCGCTTTCCATTACCCTCTCTGTAGATGGTCAAAAGATACTGGTTGATCCCGGTACCTACAGATACAATGGAGAACCAAATTTCAGAAAATATTTCAAAGGCACCCGGGCGCATAACACGATAACGATCGATCGTCAGGATCAGGCAATCCAGGAAAACTCTTTCATATGGAGCCATGCTTACAATGCCGAACTCACTCGAAAAGAGAAGGTAAATGGCGTGTGGTTGATTCAGGCTACGCACGATGGCTATCTAAGATACAAAAAGCCCGTTCAGCATATACGTTCTCTTTTCATTTTAAAGGGAAAAACTATCGTTATAAAAGATAAATTCTACGGTGAAGGAATCCATGAGTTCGAATTGAATTTTCATCTTCATCCGGATGTTAAGATAGAAAAATGCAAAGAAAATTGGTGGAATATTCACAATGGTACCGCTGACATGTATATAACAATGATAGATCAAAGCGAACTCCGAGTCGTAAAAGGGGCGATAAATCCTATTTTAGGATGGTTTTCGCATTCATAC
>JAHEJC010000155.1 GCA_024639065.1 Lewinellaceae bacterium
TACTCATGATGGAAGTTATCCAGGCGATGTATGCGCCTCTACAAATCATCCTGGCCATAAAGGATTAGGTGACTCTCAATATCAACAGTTTCAAATGATAACTGACTTTTATAAGTGGTGTAAAGGGCAAGGTGTATATCTGCGAATCCCTGACTTTTATTATTTAAATGGAGGCAACCAATGTGGAGTAGGCTATCGGGAAAACAACTGGTCTTTGCCACGCAGGCATCAGTTGATTCATACCCGGCAAAATATCTTCGATGGAACATGGGAAAGTACACCTTCGATGCGATGGAGTTTTATTCCGCTGGCTCAATACCACGGTGGAGGAGAGGCCGCTACTATTGAGCCATTACATGAGCACCTTGATCATTATGAAATGATGCTTATAAGCAATGTGGGTATGGGTATCCAATCGGCCTTGCGCGGGCCTCGTCTCTACGACACAGAAGAAACAAAAAAGATGGTCACCCGGGTAGTGAGTTGGTATAATCAATACCGCGATATATTAGAGAGTGACATTCTTCATTTGAGAAGAGCCGATGGTAGGGACATCGACTATATGATGCATGTAAATCCAGCATTAAAAGAAAAGGGTTTTTTACTAGTGTTCAACCCAACAGATAACGTAATTCGAAAAAAAATTACGGTGCCGTTGTATTTCACTGGAATCTCGTCTTCAGCAAATATCAGGGAAAAAGAGTACCAGCCTATTCGAATGGAACTAAGTCGGGCTTACGAAGTAGAAATGGAAGTAGAAGTTCAACCCAATTGGTATAACTGGTATGTAATTGAGTAATAGATGCCAAGATCGTCAAGTCAGTCCCGCTTAATGAAGGAAAAACTATAAGTTGTATATTTATTAGATAACGAACATTATGAAGACTGGAAAAATCATAAATTAGCAATTGCCTAAATTCCGTTCATACTTTAATAAAAGGGAGCGTTTTGTTCTTCCTGATTAGTAGACACAATATTCATACGGAAGAACTTTTGTTGGTCATTGAGTCCATCAAAACTTTAATGGCAAAATAATAGTTACATCAATAATCGAATAATCAAAATTTATGGCCGAAAAGAAAATGTGGAATGGATCAGATCATTATTTGTGTGATCAACAATTAGCCAATGCTTTTCATATTAGTAGAACACTGGGCATGCCTTTGCTCATTGAAGGTGAACCTGGCACTGGGAAAACTGAGCTTCCACTACAATATGCGAAAGATCGTAATCTAGAATTATTTGTGTATCCTGTAGGCTCCAAAAGCAGTGTTGATCAGTTTGTTGCCAAATTTGATCATGTCAAATACTTGAGAGATTCTCAAATCGAGGTATTGAATGTCCAACGGCAAGAAAAGGGCCTTACCAAGGCACTAAGCACTTCAGGTCGTTCAACCGAGAATTTAGATGACTATGTCTTGCTTGGACCAGCGGCCAAAGCATTCTCCTCTCCAAATTCCGTCTTATTAATTGACGAAATCGATAAAGCACCTCGAGAATTTCCTAATGATCTGCTCTATGCACTCAGTCACCGAAAATTTGTGATGCCTGAATCTGGAAAAATCATCGAAGTTTCAGAAGATGATATGCCCACAATCGTAATCACCAGTAACCGGGAACAAGAACTGCCTACTGCATTTAAAGGTCGATGCATATATCACTACATAGATTTTCCAGAACCAGATACCATGCTCAAAATCATCGAAAAGCATTTTCCAAAAGCACATAAAGAAGTGGTCGACGTTGCGATTGAAATATTTTATCACCTGCGGAAACTTGGTTTGGATCGATCGCCTACCACCAGGGAATTATTAAACTGGTTGAAATACATTAAAGCCTTTGCAAAAGATGAAGCGGTGGAAAAGATTAAGAGTCTTGAAGGGATTGGAGTTTTGGTAAAGACCCAAGAGGATCTAGAAAAGGTCCAACACCGCCTATTTGGAAACTCTGAGACAGACTACGGTAAACGGTCTAATTTTAACTGATAAGCCCAAATGGAAAGTTATGTTCGAAGGTCTTCCACAAGCATTCAAACAATATGGATTAGATACCGATGTGAGAACCCTTTTGCTATTGCGTAAAAGTATCAAACTAGGCCTTATTAAAACGTTTGGAGATCTATTCGCAACCTTGAAAAGTATTGTGGTTAAAGAACAAAAACTTTTGGGTCCATTCACCAAAGCCTACTATGATTACTTCTTAAACATTCAAATCAGACCTGGCGAACGACTAGATGATGCGATCCGCCGATCTGAGACATTTGAAAGGTGGAAGGAAGAACTTTTGCTCGAGGACCCTGATCTACAAGCAAAAGATATGACCTATTTTATTGACCGATTTCTATCAGAGGTTCATTTAACCCAACACGATATTAAACAAATACTTTCCGGAAGGGAAATATTAGATCAAGACAATCCGGATATGCTAGATCGAGGAGGAGGAAATCCATCCGAAGGAAGAATATTGGATCGGGCTGCGGACTATTCTGAAATTGACATGAAGGAATTGTTGGAACGGATGGAGAAAGTAAGACGGCAACAATCAGATCTTCACGGTGGAGGAAGTCATTGGATTGGACAAGGCGGTATTTCACCCTATGGATTTGGTGGTGCTGCATTCGGTGGTATACGAGTGGGTGGTACAGGAGGCGGTAAAATGGCTCGTAAAGTTATTGACGATCCTCGTTACTTTCCGGTAGACCTTGATAAAACGATTCGTGACGACAATGTAGACGCAGCCCTGGCAAGCTTGAATGGTGTAATAGAAACTTCAGCGCAAGAAGAATTGGATATTCCTGTCACCATCACCAATGGTATTAAACAAGGAGGCCTTTTCCTGCCGGAAATGAAAGATATTGAAAGTGAGAAAATGCAAATCCTATTATTAGTTGACAATGGTGGCTATTCTATGGATCCTCATATTCGGTCGGTCACCAAGTTGTTTAGAAAAATGAAGACAAGATTCGCGCATGATTTAGAAGTCTATTATTTTCACAATACTATTTATGATGAAGTTTATTCGGATGAGAGAAGAAGGCTCCCCTATCCTATTCGAAAATTAGTCGATCATGATCCGAATTACTGCTTATTTATTATTGGTGATGCTGCCATGGCGCCCTATGAATTGACTCCCCGAAGTCTGGAAAGCTGGAATGCATTAAAATCAAAATTTAAAAAGATCGCCTGGTTAAATCCTGAACCTATTTCTTATTGGTCTCATACCTTAACCACAACATATTTGTCAAAACTTATCCCAATGTATCCATTGACTCCAAGGGGTATTGAACGTGCCGTAAGGAAGATGAATAAAGCGAGTTTAAGACCATAGATAATTTATTCTTATTTGTACTCGACAGCAACTAGATAAACCGTTTCAAGTTTTCAAGGCTAATATTCCCACCGCATAAGACCACCACCACTTTTTCACCAGGTTTTGTTTTCAATCGTCCAGATTGAATAGCTGCTAATGCGGCACTAGCGGCTGGCTCAGGAACAACCTTTACCCGCTCCATAATCAGACCAATCGCAATTATAATTTCTTCTTCCGAAACATTCACCATTTCATCCACATAGGTTTGAATATGTTTCAAGGTGTGAACACCAGCAAAAGGAGCGTTTAGCCCATCCGCTATGGTATTCCTATCATCCATAGTGATAGGCTTATCAGCTTCTAAACTGCGTGTAATAACATTAGACCCAAGTGGTTCAACACCAATAATTCGTACATTTGGTTTTAAATTTTTGATGGCAGTGGCTACCCCTGATATCAACCCGCCACCACCTACACTTACCACTACAGTATCAAAATCATCCAGATCCTCAACGATCTCCAGGCCCACCGTTCCTTGACCCGCTATTACCTCTAAATCATCAAATGGATGGAGCACCGTAAGATTTTCCTGCTCAGCAAAAGCCAGGCATTCTTCTAACAAATTTCCATCAGTAAGCATGACTCGTCCACCATAACTTTCAGTAGCTTTTATTTTGGATTTGTCACTCAGTGCCGGCATGAAGATAGTTGATCGGATATTTTCACGGCTTGCCCCCCAAGAAAGGGCCTGCGCATGATTACCTGCTGAGAGGCTCACAACACCTCTATTTTTCTCTTCTGTGGATAGTGCGTTTAATTTGTTTAAGACACCTCGCGGTTTAAAAGAACCAGTCTTCTGAAACAATTCCATTTTAAAATAAAGGTCGATTTTATATAATTTCCCAATTGTTTCACAAGAGTGCATCGACGTTCGATGCACTTTACCTGCTATAATGTTTGAAGCATGATAAATATCTTGAATCGTCACTAATCCGTTCATATTAGCTAATTATTTGAGGGATAATAAATTAAAGAAGAAATTCAATCTCGCTCCTCGCTCCAATACTCTTCAATTCCATAAGCAACTTTTTCATTGGGCAAGGTCAAATTGTATTTTGATTCATATAAATCCCAAGCCTCTATAAGATCATCCAGCTTAGCAGCATGTGATGAGGCTAAATCTTTTTGCTCACCCGGATCGCTTACCAGATTATATAGTTCCCATGTTTCTTTACCATATGGAGCATCCAACCAAATTGCTTTCCAATCGCCCTTACGCACCGCCCTGCGACCATATAATTCCCAGCAATGGGCTCTATCCGGATCATGAGCCCGAAGGGACTCGCCCTTTAACCAGGGCAGCAAAGAGATACCGTCCATGGAAAATATCTCTCTATCAGCGTATTCGTTGCCAGGATGTTGAACGCCAGCCAAATCTAAAAAGGTTGGTGCCAGATCCATTACTGAAATAAAATCATCATTTTGTTTACCCATAAGCTGATTCCATTTGGGAAAACATATTATGGAAGGAGTGCGAACGCCTCCTTCCGAGGAAAACGCTTTATACCATTTAAATGGTAAGGAGCTAACCTGAGCCCAACCAGGGCCTGTGAAGACATAAGAATTTTTACGTCCAATATTTGGTAAATCATTGTCAAAGTTTTGAGCAACCCACTCCTTGGTATCCCCTATTCCCCAAATTGAATTCCCTTCTGCACCATTATCAGCCATAAAGACAATTAAGGTATTGTCATACAGATCCGTTTCTTTTAAATGTCGGATGAGCTTACCGACGTTCTCATCCAGCCGTTCAATCATGGCAGCATAAACCTCCATAATACGAGCCGATACTTTTTGTTCTTCGGTACTCAGACTTAGCCAAGGTTTAATATTGGGTGATAAATGCGGTAAAGAAACCGACTTCGATATAATGCCTTTATCCTTTGCTTTTACCAGTCGCTCTTCTGCCAGTACTTCGTACCCATTATCATAACGTCCTTTGTATAAATCAATGATTTCATCAGGAACCTGGAGCGGCCAATGCGGAGCGGTAAATGAAAGATAGGAAAAAAAAGGTTTTCCATGCACAAGACTTTCGTCAATAAATTCAATCGTCTTCTGCGTATAATAGTCACTGGAATAAAAATCTTCCGGAAGATGATCTATGAGTTCACCATCTTCTGTATACAACGTTCTTTCAAAAAAAGAGAAAAGTTTTTGTTGGTCTTCAAAATGACCGGCTCCTCCTTGCAGTAAACAAAATGAACGGCCAAATCCTCTTTTATCCGGCCATAGCTTTTGATTATTGGCCGGATAGGCTTGATGCCATTTTCCCGAAATCGAAGTATGATAACCCGCTTCTTGAAGAAGTTTAGGAAATGCAACGACATCAAAATTTAAGTGTCCTTCATAGCCTCTGACACCTAGTTGATTCTCAGCCCAATTCCCTTCCATTGTGCCGTAACCATTGCGGTGATTATCTACCCCGGAAAGTAACATCGCCCTGGTTGGGGAACACGTAGGAGCCGTATAGAATGCGGTATTCAGAATTCCATTAGCGGCAAGCGTATCAATATACGGTGTTCGAATTTCGCTTCCATAACAGCCTAAATCAGTATAGCCCAAATCGTCTGCTACGATAAGTAAAATATTTGGAGGTTGATTAAATACGGCAGAATTGTTACCAATGCCACATCCTGAAAGCGTGATCACAAAAACACATAAGTATAAAGCCAGTTGTAAATTGTTCAGCATTAATTAATTATCATTAAAAATCAAAAGGACCGCTTTTTAAAACATCAAATTGGAATATTAAAAATAATTATTATTTCAACTAAACAAGCTATGATAACATTTCATAAAATTGGTCCATATATTTTACGTAAATTTGAAAAGCACCAATTCATATTTATTATGCCTACCTATTCTTTAAATATTAACAATAAAAATTATCAAGTAGAAGCTGATGCCGGGACCACGGTCCTTTGGATATTGCGTGAGCATCTAGGATTAATGGGTACCAAGTACGGATGTGGTATTGCTCAATGCGGATCTTGTACAATCCATGTCAACGGAAATCCGGTTCGCGCTTGTGTATTGCCCATAGAAGGATTGGCTAATGGCCAAAAGATAGTGACTATTGAAGGTTTGTCAACGGACCAGGATCACCCAATTATTAAGGCTTGGGAAAAAGTTCAGGTTCCTCAGTGCGGTTATTGTCAGTCCGGACAGATCATGCAAGCTGCTGCTTTATTAGCTCAAAACAATTCGCCTACCAGAGAGGAAATCATTCAATCCATGAATGGAAATCTTTGTAGATGTGGGACCTATATGCGCATCATGGAAGCAATCCAAATAGCAGCTGGTCAACCAACTTCAGTCAAATCTGACGAATAATGGCTTTCAAATTTATTCTACTTCAAAAAATTGCATTATGTCCAAATCGAATATAAACAAAGCTACTTTAAAGAGAAGAGATTTTCTAAAAGCAGGCACTGGCATTACACTTTTTATTGGTGCTGGAGGATTAATACCTGCGCTCACCAGTTGTTCGGAGGCAGGCGCAATGGATTTTCCCATAGAACCATTGAATGTGACGGCGTGGGTAAAACTGGATAGCGATGGAACGATCACCATTTGTAACCCTGCCGCCGAAATGGGACAAGGCTCTATGACTTCTTTACCAATGATTTTTGCTGAGGAAATGGATGCGGATTGGGATAAAGTTAAAGTGGAATTTTCGGCACAGGAACCTGCTATCTTCGGATCAGAAGGATGGGGCAACCGAAAAATTATGCTCACTGCAGGCAGCAGAACGATAAATGGTTATTTTAATGTTTTGCGCAAAGCTGGGGCTCAGGCAAGATATATATTAATGCACAGCGTGGCTGAAAAATGGGGTGTTCCTATCAACCAAGTAGACACCAAGGCTGGCCAAGTCATTCACAAATTATCCAATCGAGTTATATATTATGGAGAGATCATACCATTTCTAAAGGTTCCAGACAATCTGCCTGAATTTTCGGAAAAAGAATTAAAAAGTCCTCAAGATTTCAGATTGATTGGGAAAGATTTTCCTAGAACGGATATTCCGGATAAGCTGAATGGTGCTGCACAATTTGCCATAGACATTCGGTTACCAAATATGGTATATGGAGTTATTGAACGGGGAAGAATTCATGGGGCCAGACCTACCTTAAATAATGAAACAGCTCTTCGTGCCCTTCCGGGAGTTATTGATCTGGTCGTTTTGGAGTATGGAGTCGGAATTATATCCACGTCATTAGAGCAAGGATTGGCAGCTAAAAAAAGTTTGAACATCAGCTGGAGTGATAGTGAGGCTAGTGGCTTCAATTCCGAAGAAGCCTATACTACCTATGAACAAGTTGCTGCCGAAGGAGGACAAGGGCGCGTAGTTACCAATATTGGTGATTTTAAAAGTGCCCAGGATCAAGCAACAAAAATCTATTCCGCCGATTACAAAAATGATTATGTCTACCACGCCCAAATGGAACCGTTAAATTCAATTGTTCAAGTAGCCGCTGATGGATCTAGTGCAGAAGTGTGGGTGGGCTCTCAACAAGGTTTTACACCAAAATTCGGGGTTCCTCAAGTATTGGGTATCGAGCCGAGAAATGTTAAAATACACATGCAATATTTAGGAGGTGGCTTGGGAAGAAGATCCATGACCGACTTTATTACTGAGTGTGCTTTGCTTGCAAAAAAAGTAGCGCCTAGACCCGTTAAGTTAATATGGACTCGTGAGGATGACTTGACCTACGGAGCGTATCGGCCTATGTCTTTACAACGATTGATTGCTACAACCGACTCTTCAGGAAAGCTAACCGGTCTGTCCCATACGGTTATCGGTGATGGCGACAATTTGGTAGCCAGCGGTATTAAGAACGAATTCTATGATATTCCTAATCAATCAGCACAAATTAAAACGGTAAAACACGGCATTCGATTAAAACATTGGAGAGCGGTCGGACACGGTCCAAATAAATTTGCAATCGAAAGTTTACTCGATGATATTGCCTACGATCAAAATAAAGATCCGGTGGAGTTTCGGAGAATCCTTATGCAGCACTCACCGCGGGCTCTAGCTACTTTAGAAAAAGCCGCAGAAATGGCCAAATGGAATAAACCTACGAATCCGGGTAGAGCCAAAGGAGTTGCGTTTTTGGAGCGCAGTGGCACCTTAAGTACAGGTATTTGTGAGATATCGATAGATGAACGAACTGGGAAAATTAGAGTGCACCATTTTTGGACAGCAAACGATGCTGGAATTGTAATACATCCGGATAATGTCAAAGCCCAGCTAGAAGGTGGGATTATTATGGGAATGAGTTCAGTGCTTATGGAAAGTTTAACCATCAACAATGGGGCCGTGCAACAATCCAATTTTTTGGACTACCCTATCCTCCGAATTGAAGATATCCCCGAAAGCATTGAAACAGCCATCATTAAATCTACAGGTCACCCACAAGGGGTCGGTGAATCAGGCACCCCTCTGGTAGCTGGAGCGATTGCCAATGCTTTTTTAAAATTGACCGGAAAACGGATCAGGCATCTGCCTTTTACACCGAAACGTGTGCTGAAGGTATTGAATGGTTGATATTAAAATTACAAGTATGGCTACTTTATTTTCTTTCGTAAAAGTAAGGATCTTTGATAAAATGGATGACTTGAATCACTGAGGAATGATTCCAAAATGATTCTACCGGATTCATTTTCTCCGAGCAGGTAATAGCACAACATCAGATTCCATTTCGCCTGGTCTAAATAACGATTATCGCCTGTAGCTAAGACTTGTTGATAATATTCAGCCGCTTTCAGATATTCATTGTTTTCAAAATAGATATTAGCCGCAATTAGGGATCGAGCCGCAATGTTTAATAAAGAACTGTCCGCAATAAAATCACTCAGGTTTTGAGTGGTTAAGGAGCTGAGTTCAAACTCAATTTCCTCACTTGATGAATTCCTAAATTGTCTTTGTTCTGTTTTTATAAATTCACTAGCCAGATTTATTCCACCTTGTCCAGGGGCTATCAGCCATAAACTGGCACCAACTAAAATAACGATGGCTGCCGCAATAGCCATGAATCTAGAAGAAATCAAATAGCTTCTTTTGGAGTCCTGTCTGAATGTACCTCTTTCTTTTTCCAACTTTTGAAGCGAATTCATGACCGCGGCTTTTCCATAATCTTGCATCACTTTTTCAGTTTCCAGGTACCCTAAATATTCTTCATGTAATTGAGGATTGGTTTTTAAAATGGCATCAAATTTCAACAACTCATCCGGTGTAAGCGTACCGATCATATATCTTTGATACCAATCCCATCGCTCCGGAAGTAATTCATCTTTAGTTAATTCTTGTTCATATTCTTCAAGATGACTAATTAGAGATTGATAACGCAAACCTTCCAATCCATTAACGATTTTATACAACCGTTCATCCTTCAATATTGGGAGGTCTCCCCGATCTACCTGATGTTGAAAATCAATATTCCCTTGATACTTTGTAATCCAATCATATAGCTTTCGTCGAGAATTATCCATCATACGTTATGAGTTTTCGCATCTGCATAATACAATCAAATTTCTTCTTGCGAACTGCGCCTTCAGATATCATGTTCATCTGATTCCGAATGGATTCAATGGAGTAATTTTTCAAGTAGAATAAGGTCAAAATTTCTTTACAGGGTTCTCCGATTCGTTTCAATAGCTCTATGACCATTTCCATATTTTCATTTTTGGCTTGTATATTTTCAACTGCCACATGATTTTTTAGTTTGGAAAAGTCATCTTCCAAAATAATCCTTTTTTTATATGAATCGAAGTATCTATTCGTAAACACGTTTTTGCCAATAGCAATTAAGTAAGTTATCAATTTACTTTGAAGAGGAATTTGAATTTTTCCTTTCTTTATATTAAAGTAAAAATTAGTAAATGCCTCCGGATAGACGGACAATGCCTTATGATCAGTACAATTAAAAATTTTCATTATGGTATTTCTAAACCCAGCTCTAAATTGTTCATAGATTGCTTCTATTTCTTTTTGATCAGCCTGTAGCAATACTGACATTATTTCTTGATCCTTCATTAGGTATTATCTTTCTATAGCCAGAAATATAAATATGTTTCTGGAATCGATAAATTTCTTTTTTAAAAGTACTAATTTTAGTTTAACAATATCCATATGAAATATTGGCTGGTAATCTTTAGTCTGCTAATTTTATTTTTTCCGGGAGCATCACAAACGGACACCTCAAGAGTAGATTTGATATTAGGGGCTGCTGATTCGTTGTACCGAATAAATCAATATGATCTATCAAACGAGCAGGTTCGTCTGGCCGATGAAATCATATCAACATGGGCAGATATCCCCTTCAAATATGCTTATCGAATAAACGCTATTCAAGCGGATATTGCCTATTCCCAGGCGAATTATCTTAAAGTGATTTATTTTGATTCTTTGAACTTGAACGCCTTAAAACATAATTATGGACCAAAAAGTCTACAGGTGGCTAATCACTTGCTAATGATGGCCACTTCAGAACTAAAATTAGGTCGCAATGAACAGGCTCTCCTCATTAACCGGGAAGCAGAGATCATCTATAGGGATTCATCAGAAACCCATCCAGTCAAGTGGGCGCACAGCTTAAGAGCGCTTGGAACAAATTATTTTTACCTAGGTGACTTTGAAAAATGGGGTGCTTATTATCAACAAGCGATCAAGTTATTTGAAAATCACCTAAAACCTGAGGACCCTCAATTGGCTCTGGTTTATTCAAGTTTGGCATCTTACGAATCAGTAGTTTCCGTAGACTTTAATGCGGCACTTGGTTATCATCTCCAAGCTTACGAAATTTACCAAGCTGGGGACACTATGCGAAATGCATATTCCGATTGTTTAAATAAAATTGGTTTGACTTATGAGACACTTGGTCAATTTGATAAAGCAATTTTTTTTTATCGGCGGGCCTATCGAATAAATGAAATTATTTATCCTCCAGATCACCCTGAAGTAGCTAACACGCTGGAGAATATAGCCTTCGTTTATGTGGATAAAATGAAAGACTACCCAAGGGGATTAGACTTATATAGGGAACAATATGGAATCCTTAAGAAGAAGTTAGGCTTGAACCATACGCTTACTCAACGAGCTCAATTTAATATTGCAAATACTTTATTAAAACTCGGACAACTTTCTGATGCAAAACATCAATTAGATAGTTTGATAAACAATCACCGGGAAAAAAATGACCAGGGCTTACGCATACTTACTGGCTATTATATAGCACAAGCTTCGGTTTATAAATCTTTGAATGATATAGAGGCTTCTATACAATATCTAAACAAGGCGCTCCTGCTGAATGAAAAAAAGATTGGAGACAAAAGAAATCAAGCTGCCATATTAAACAATCTTTCCGAAGCTACGCTGGCAAAGGAAGAATATGAAAAATCACGGGCATTCCAACAGCAAGCCAACCAAATCTATAATGAAATATTTGGAGCGAGGCACCATATTAGCATACAAGGACAAATTCAGCTGGCTAGAATTTTCTTTGAATCCAAACAACCCGATGATGCCATATTGCTTATTGATCAATTAATAGAACAAGAAGCCAGCGAACCAATTAACAATCAAATTGAGGAAATAGATTTTCCATATATTCTCATTGAATTATATGATCTGAAATCACAAATATTTTATAATAAATTTAGGCTCAATAACGCTGTCGAAAATCTCGTACTAGCCAAGCAGTATTTAATGGAAGCCGTGCGATTGAGCCATGATATCCGAACCAGCTTTCATCTGGATGACTCAAAAGAATGGGCACTTCAAAAATCATTATCCACATTGGATAGAGCTATGGGTCTTAATTACGATTTATATCAGCTAACCAAAGATCAACAATATCTCATTGAAGCTATATCTATTGCAAGCAAATCAAAAGGAAGTATTCTATATGAAATGATCAAAAATCTGGAAGCTCAACAGTTTGCCAATGTGCCGGATAGTATTACCCACCGATTGTTTCGTTTAAAACATCAATTACAATCTTTTAAACAAGATCAATACAAAGGAGACTCTCTCTCTTTTGAGAATCTTAATAAACTAAGGAATTTGCAAACTGAATACCTTGGTTTAATAAATAAGATCGAAAAAGAATATGAAGACTACTATCAACTTACCTATCAAAATTCATCGTTGAATATTGAGAATATTCAAGACCTGTTGGAGTCTAAAAATCACTCTTTAGTGGAGTATGAATTTGCTGACTCAGTGCTTTATGCATATTATATTACAGCAGATACTCTCTGTGGTTTCAAAATCGATTCAGCTACGATAATAAGGGATTTAGTGTCTCAGATTATTAAATTGCAAGCAGATTTTGAAAGGGTTAAGGATTTACCTATTGAAAAATTTCTTTCATATAGCAAAACGTTTTCTGATATTGCCTACAGGCTTTATAGAATTTTACTCGACCCTATACTTTCCATAACTGGTTTGCCAAAGGAATTGTTGATCATTCCAAGTGAAGAATTAAATTACTTGCCATTTGAACTATTACTTACCAGCCAACCTTCAGACGAATTTTTCGAATTCAGAACCTTTCCCTATTTAGTAAGAAAATGTGCAATTTCTTATAGTTTCTCTATCCCAGTTTTAGAAGAGATGTGTAATCACTTTTATAAGTCCAACGATTTATGGGCGTTAGCTCCTCAGTTTGATTCTGTATACCATCAACAATTATCACATGGTTCGCTTCGATTCAATAAACGTGAGGCCATATCCATAGCAAACATTTGGCGGGGTGATTATGATATTGGCGAATTGGCTACAAAGATGAAATTCGCTGCTGAAGCTGATGACTATGGACTTATCCATCTGGCTACTCATGGATCAGCAAACATGGATTATGGAAATGACTCGTATATTTCATTTCAGCCAGCTCCGATTATTGAAGATCAACTACTCAAAGCAAGTGAAATATATAGTATGAGACTGCCATTGCAACTGATTACCTTAAGTGCTTGTGAAACCGCTATGGGTAATTTACTTCGTGGAGAAGGATTGATCGGATTATCCAGGAGCATAGCCTATGCAGGTTCAAAAAGGATTTTGACAAGTCTATGGAGAGTGGACGATCAGGTCACTGAAGAAATCATGTTATCATTTTATCAATATTTATATGCAGGGGATAAACCCGCTGTAGCTCTGCAGCGATCTAAACTAAATTATCTACAAAACGTCCATTCAAACCTGTTGGCTCATCCATCCTATTGGTCAAGCTTTATCTTAATTGGAGATCCACAAGCATTAGCTTTACCCTCAACAATACCTCAGATTTACCTATTCATTGGTGGTTTTTTATTGCTAGGCTTACTTGGCTTTTGGTGGATATTGAAAAACAAATAAATATTTTTCAAAAAAAAAGAAGCTTGTAGT
>JAHEJC010000538.1 GCA_024639065.1 Lewinellaceae bacterium
AAATCCAGAGCGGGATCCATCATTAATATGAGTTCAGTCGTAGGTGTATTCGGTAATGCCGGGCAAGCAAATTATGCAGCGTCAAAAGCTGGTATTATCGGATTCACAAAATCCATCGCCAAAGAAGTTGGTTCAAGAAATATTCGCTGCAATGCAATTGCACCTGGTTTTATTAAAACTGAAATGACTGGGGAGCTGGATGAGAAAACTTTGGAAGCTTATCAAAATGCCATTCCACTTAAGCAGTTAGGTAAAGTCACTGACATCGCCAAAGCAACTCTATTTTTAGCAAGTGATGACTCCGCTTACATTACTGGACAAGTGTTAAGCGTATGTGGAGGTATGAACATATAAAGAAATTCTTAATTTTGAGTGTTAAATGCTAAATGAATTTCAATACCTGGAGGTCGGCCTAAATCGATCAATCATCAACTTAATCAACCTATCCTAGTCGCTTGCAATATTGGAGTAGGATCGTGAATGGTTATCGATTGGGCTTGGTTTTTAGCTACCTCAAACACTATTCGGACGGAAGGTGCTCCCCCTGGTGCAAAACTATGCTGAGCGGTTCTCAACAACACCCTGCCCGTATAAGTACCCCGAGCTATAAAAAGCATACCGCTCCGATTTAAAGTAACCTCAAAATATTCATCTTCCCCTTTACCGAAACTATATGTGCCGAGATACACTTTTTGTTCTTCTTTCGATATATCCAATGCAGTGGCTTTTTCATCTGCATTACCTAAAGATGTCAGATACTCAACCAATGCTTCCTGCTGTTCTTTTTCTGGACCTTCCACATTATCTATTCGTAGTCTTATTTGAGCATGTGATAATAAAGTAATCCCGTGAGGGCCTGTAATGCGTTGGATACCTGGCATTGCCTCAATCATATGTTTGACAGGTTCTAATTTTCCTAGCATAGCAAATGTATAAATATTGGGTCGAGCACCATTCGCTATTAAAAACTCAGCAATATCCTTTCTGCCCATATGAGAAGCTGCTCCCAGCGCACTCTCCCAATCGCCAAAACCCCAATCCCAGGTAGCCTTTGCCAATTCAGGTCTTGCGGAAACTAATTCTTTTACTATTTCAAATTGAGTATGAGAGGCCCCAACTACTTTACGAATATCAGCTGGATCAGCAGTAGGATATAGTGAACCTATAGTAGCAACTTCCTGTCTTTCCTCCTCTGTTTTAAAACTTGGAAATTGAAGCATTGCTTTGTAAAGAGGAAGCGTTCCAAAAATGCCAATAGCTGTGGTTCCAATAAATGACCTCCTATTTTTCATATCGATTTTTTTGCTATTTAGTTACTTCAACCATTTGGGTGTTTCACTGGCCTGATACGCTTTCATCCGGTTAAACAGCTCTTCAAGTTTTGAATCAGCTATCAGCAAGGAAGTGTTTTCTGCTTTTAAAAATCCGAAGGATACCATATTTTCAATCATTTTCATCAATGGGTCAAAATATTGATTAATATTCAAAATACCAATCGGCTTTCCATGCTGGCCTAATTGAGCCCAGGTGGTAATTTCAAACAATTCATCCAATGTACCAAATCCTCCTGGCATAACTAGAAAGGCATCCGACAGATCGTACATTATCTGCTTGCGTTCGTGCATATTATTGGTCCTTATCAATTCAGAAACTTCAAAGTGTGCTACTTCTTGAGTTTTTAAGAACTCAGGTATGACACCGATAACCCTACCTTCTGCTTCTAAAGCCGCATCAGCCATAGCGCCCATCAGTCCTACTTTCCCGCCCCCAAAAATGATGTCGATATTTTGCTGAGCAAAAAAGCGCCCTACTTCAATCGCTGAATCCTCAAAAACGGCATGATTACCCTTACTGGATCCACAAAATATAGCGATGCTATTCATGATATTGTTGTATCAATTCCATGATTCTGTGATCTTCTGATTTCTTCAATAATTCGGTATAATAAACTGCAGCAAATTCACTGGTCACCTGGATTTGGGAAATACTTACCGTACGCACCACATTATTGCGATTCATTACAAACCCATTTTCTAAATTGGATTCTCCTCCAAATTGATGAAACTTTCTAATTTCTTCCAAAGAGAAGTTCGTGCGGTTCACCTTCCATTCATTAAACCACAAAGCTCTTTGTGCTTGTGTTTCTTCATCATAAAGCGTACATGAGGACCAAATATAATATTGACGAGGATCTAATTGTTTTTTGAATAAATTGACTTGATCCCACCTAATTTCGTAAAGCATGTCATGTTCCACCACAACCAAGGTAAATGGTTCTATCCCTTCAAAATCAAAAGCAGCACAAAAAGCTTCGATATTAACATAATTAAAATATTCAATGGGAATTACCCCTCTACTGTGCCGATAAGGTGGACGATGGGGGTGTTTAATAAAAGCTCCATTCAAAAGTGATAATCCACGTTTCTGGTTATCCCCAGCAATCCAGGTACCTCCAGCTAAGGTGTCCTGTGGATAAACCAGTTGATAATGGCTGCCAAGGACATGCGTTAGATCTTTGGGCGATCGGTCTGGGCTTTCATCTCGGTTGCTAGTAAGGATGAATCCATTCGGTTGAGGAATATAAGAAACAGTACACATTACAAATCACCCAGTTGTGGCCTGACTAAGATTTCTTCTACCACAGCACTATCTGACAAATCCAGTAAAGAAAGAACTACTTTGGCAATGTCTAGAGTTTCTATCAAGCGTTCATAAGGCAAGTCCACACCTGCCCACGAATCCGACCAAGTAGCTCCCGGTAGCACTGAGGTTACTTTTATGCCTTGAGGCTTCAGTTCTTCTCTTAGTACTTTCGAAAATCCTAATAAAGCAAATTTTGAAATTGAATATGACCCTCCGTTGGGATAAGCCATAATACTGGCTATTGAACACATATTAATAATGAGCCCGTTTTTAAGTGGAAGCATAATGGGTAGCAATCCTCTGGTTATATGGTAGGCGCTATATAAGTTTGTCTCAATTTGTTTTTCTAATATTCCATCTTCTTCTTCATGAATCTGGCCAGGAAGAAACACACCTGCATTGTTGATCAAGACATTCAGTTCATTCCACTCCGTTTTTATTTTTTGAGCAAAATTAATTACAGCCTGCTTATTGCTAACATCTACGGCTTCAGCAATAATAGCTACATTGGGATTAATGCTCAAGAGAGACTCTTTCCTTTTTTGCAACAACAAACTGTTTCTGGCACAAATAGCTACGTCATATCCTCTTTGCACCAATCCTTTAGTAATTTCCCAGCCAATTCCTTTGGTGGCACCTGTAATAACAGCCCGCATAAGGTCTTTTTTTGAATGCACTAAGATAAACTTATTCTAAGAAGAAGCGTTTATTCAACAGCTTTTGGCAAAACTTTTGTCTATTATACTATTTAGATTGTAGTTTCCAAAATTGGAGCCAGATCAGACAAGCCTATAGATCTGAGAATTAATTCTAACTTTGATCTGCAGATATAACTGAAAAGCATGTTCAAATTATTATATCATACCGGCGTATACTTAATGATGATGAAGCGGGCATTAGCCAGGCCTGATAAATGGAATATGTTTTCCAAAGAAGTGGTTCGGCAGATGTATGATATCGGAATTGGTTCATTGACTATTGTGGGTCTAATATCTGTTTTTATTGGAGCGGTCACTGCCTTACAATT
>JAHEJC010000539.1 GCA_024639065.1 Lewinellaceae bacterium
TAAATATTTATTCGGATCATTTAAAACTCAAACGTACAACGCACAACGTTTCCAATTCTCAATACCCAATACTCCATACTTTTTTAAAGTCAGAAAACAGAGATTAGAAATGAAGAATCCTCATTATATAACACTCATCTTCTTAACCCCAACCCCTTTACTTTTTTGAGGCTTTGATGCCTTTGGCTCTGCGTTGCTTTCATTGACGTTTCTATTCTTACCTCGATAAGATAAACTTCGTATTGAAAACCCTACCCTGCTTATCACTAGCCACCAAAAAATAAAGTCCATTCTCCAATTCAGAGAGACTCAGTTTATTCAAAGAATAGCCTGTGTAAGCCTTCCTTTGCCTACCTTGCAGGTCATAGATGCTCACCTTCTCAAGAGCTGGATCACTGCCGATTCTAATAAAATCCCATGCTGGATTAGGAAATACGGTTATGCCCGATTCAAACTGGTCATTTTCATTTACCGCAGTAGCAAAGTTCGAAATAGGTACCTGTATCCTCGATGGGTAGTCCGGCCCAAACCAAATTTGGTTGGTAGCTATTAATGCATTTAGAAGCGTATCAGGATTATGCCCAGGGTACATTTCCTTCCCGGTATTCATATTGCGATTGTAGTGTGGGTAGTTGCTGGAAGTAATTATAATTCGCAGTTGATGATTGGGCAGAAACGTATGGGCCAGATCATCAAAGTAGATGGATATGGGATATACATCTCCAGGATTCATGAAAGCGGTATCTCTTACCGTAAATCCATACCTGAATCGCATTCTTAAAATACTTTCAGAAAGTTGAATAGAACGACCATCTGGATATACGTCGGTAAGCCGTACAGCAATATCCGTGTCAGGCCGGTCGGATGATACATAAAGATGAACACCTATTCTACCTTGCACCGGTAAATCATTAACCAGCGATTCGGTTGAAAATATCACATTATCTTTCCTTGCTTCTACTGCACGCTGATCATAAGGCCCCTGATCCAGGTTAAAGCTTAATGTTTTTCCTCCAATCGTGGGGGATGGATCTTCCGGGTCGTACCTGTATAGGTAGGTTGATTGAATCTCAGGTAATGCTGTTCTCAATGCTGATTCATCTGAAATATAGTAGTCCCGAAAGGTTGTTTCGAATGGAGGCCAATAAGTTGATTCTCTCCATTCCTCATCTCCCATCTGGTAATAAATGTAGCGCTTATGGATATCCCAACCATTATCCACATTTCTGAGATAATAATCCAGAAATTTGCGAGACATTACGGCATTCCATCCTTCAGCATTTGGAAATTCGAGTTCGCCTTGTATGGTACTTCCTATAACAGCTTGGCCGGAGCCTCCATGTACCCAAGGACCAATCAATATTTTATGCTTATCCCTAACAACAGGATCAGACGTCCTGGACAAGGTATCGATCATCGTAAGATTATCGAGTGTATTATGATCAAACCAACCACCGATCAATAACATCGGAATTTGTATATCCGCCGGATACATGGTACTATTTTCGGCAATCTGCCAGATTAAATTATAGTGTGGATTCGCGATTACCAGATCAAAACCCGAACCAGGAAATAGTAACTTTAAGGTGCTCAAATATTCGGCCTTCAACACACCGCCGGGCAGATACTGTTGGTAATTAAATTGAGGGGAAGCTACTTCCGGAATGGCGCACACCAAATGAGGTGGTTGTTCACGAGCCGTTGCATATTGTACGTTACCCAACGCCGAGGGTCCCAGCGTTCCGATTTTACCATTGCTCCAAGGTTGGTTTGCTATCCATTCTACCGCATCATAGCCATCTTCTCCATTGGACGCGTCCGGATTACAAGCGCCAAGCGAAGCAAAACGGCACCGCCAATCTAAAACCACAAATGCATATGGACTTTCTACCAGATTATCACCAATGCCTAAAGGCAATCCGCGTTCACGAAAAAAAAATTTACCATAAGGTGTTTGGATAAGCACAACCGGAAAAGTATCCGTTTTATTGGGCAAGTACAAATCGGCTATTAGATTCTTACCATCACGCATGGGTATTTGAATATTCTCCCAGTTATTTTGCGCCTTTAACATCAAAGGCGTAATCCAAAGTAATAGCCATGCTAAAAATGTAGATTTCAAATTTATTGATTTTGCAGATCAAATTTAAATCGATTACACTACCTATTCCTATTTCCCACCATTATATTGAATTCAAATAACGAAAAATCGCTCATAACAAGGTTTGACTTTATCAATAAAGTTTTTTTTGTAAATTTCATTATGAAAGACAGAGAGGTGAAAATCGCAATTTTTACATCCATCATCATTGCCTTAGTAAACTTTAATCTAATAGCTCAGTGCCCAGGATCTAAAGTCTGTCCTTCAGAAACCATTTTTTTTTCATCATCACCTACGCCTACAGATTGTAATCTATCGGCATCTTGCATAGGATTAAATACCGGATACCTTTTATTTTCGATTCCTGATACAATAATCCTGGAAGGATTGGACAGTGAAACTTTCGAAGCTGCAAATTATGCAGGTTGTGTTGGTGTTATTTCAATTTGTTATGATTTGGGAGCTATTCAAAACTTAGTAGACATCTTACTTAATAATAATTCTTGTTGTTCCTTATTCAACAGTGTGGAAAGTGGTTTTTGCGATTCGATAAGATCCAAATTTGGAAATAGTAACGAAGTAAATGGAATAAGCGCAATGATTTCAATTCTCCAAATTTTCAGTGGAGGTAATTTAACTCCTAATTCCTTAAATGCTGGACTATCTTCATTCAATTCCCAGGTCAATGACTTTATAGTTCAATTAGCATGCGATGGTTTAACTGGAATTGGATATTGTGTAGATCTTGACTTCGATCCTTACAATTTAAGCAGGAGCTATGAGATCACAAACGAAGTCTGTCCATTTGACGATTGCATAGACAGTATTTATATTACCCCAACTTTCTTAATAAATCATCCACACCAATTGATTTTTAGAGCCAGCAAACTGATAGAAGCTGCTGGAACGATTTCCTCTTTTGAAAGTATCGAGTTTAGAGCCGGGGAGGAGGTAATATTAAGTCCTTTCTTAAGTGTAGAATTGGGCGCAACTTTTGAGGTATTAATTGAACCTTGTATTATAACTGAATTAAGAATACCTAGTCATGCTAACCAGCTATTCCCAGAACAGGTAATTAAAAATTATTTGTCTAAGACTAATAATTAAGCTCAATTCCTTATCCCAGATAATAATTAATTTCCTTTCAATCCTAGTTCATTTTTTTAGGCATTAACAACCATTGCCCATATAACATTTAACATTTAGCATTTAACATTTAGCATTTGACTTTTAGCATTTAGCATTTAACATGAAGCATTCAACATTAAACATTTAGCATTTAGCATTTAGCATTTGACTTTTAGCATTCTTTTTAAAGGTATCCTTTCGCTTGCAACGAAAACAAATCATGATACAATCCATTGGCTTTTAATAATTCCTCATGACTACCTTCTTCTAAAATACCTCCGTCTTTTAATACCAGTATTCGATCAGCCAGGCGTACCGTGCTGAATCGATGTGAAATGATGATTGAAGTTTTATCTTTTGTCAGGTCAATGAAACGCTGAAAAACCTCATATTCCGCTTTAGCATCGAGACTAGAAGTAGGCTCGTCCAGAATGA
>JAHEJC010000540.1 GCA_024639065.1 Lewinellaceae bacterium
TCCCCTGCTCAATGGTTATCGTGAATTGCAAAAAGTATTTAAGACCATCATCAGACAAAAAAGAAAATTACGCTTATTTCTAATAGGCTTCTTTTTCTACATTATGGGTGTGCAAACCGTCATGTTTATGGGTGGTTCGTTTGGAGAAAAAGAAGTGGGTCTAAGCGTTACCCAATTGATCATTATCATATTGATCACCGAATACCTTGGTATTGCCGGAGCCTTTTTGTTTGCCTGGTTGTCCAAAAAGTATAATAACTTTAAAGGGCTTGCTATAGCCATCTTCACTTGGATTTTGATCTGCTCGGGAGTTTCAATGATTCAAACCGCCAATCACTTTTATATAGCAGCCTTTTTTATAGGATTAGTAATGGGTGGTATTCAATCTCTTTCGCGTTCAACCTATGCCAAATTGATACCTAAAACGGGCAATAATGCGGGTTATTTTGCTTTTTACGATGTGAGCGAAAAAATAGCGATCATGTCTGGACTGGTCATGTTTGGATACCTGGACAATTTGACTGGCAGTATGCGTAACTCCATTGCTGTTTTGGTCGCCTGGTTCATTATCAGTCTGTTTTTTATTTTGAGGCTACAATCAAAAAATTTTACTAAAAGTTGATTAATGCTAATAAAATAGGTAACCAATTATTAATAACTTTAGACACAACAGAAAATTTATGAAATTAGTATTTTTGGTTTTCTTGACTGTTTTACTGTGTGGTTCATGTGGGCAAATAGACCAAGAGAATAACCCGTTTAAATCCGATAATATGATAATCAGAATATCGGAAATCGAAATAGATCCCGATTATTTTACCGAGTATATCTCGATACTTAAAGAAGAATCAGAAGCTTCGGTTAGATTGGAGCAAGGCGTCATTTCAATCTATCCAATGTTCCTAAAAGAGAAACCAACCGAAATCAGGATTTTGGAAATCTATGCTGACAAAATGGCCTACGAATCTCATTTACAGACACCACATTTCAAACACTATAAGACGACAACTTTTAAAATGGTCAAATCTTTGAAACTGGTGGATATGGAATCGATAGACGTGGAAACAATGCCCAAAATCTTTAAAAAGCTAAACAATAGAGAACGGATTTAAAAAATAGAAACAAAGCAAACAGCTATAAACGCAATAGGGCTAAAGTGTTCAAAATAAAAAACTAAAGGAATAATTTAAGGTCCGATATAACTTGAATAATTAATGTTCAAAATTCTATTGCGTTTATACGAGTACGTGGACAACAAGCTTAAGCACTTTCTAATTATTGGCTAAACTTTATCAAGTTAGAAAGGGTCGCTTGCAAGTAAAAAAAGAATACTGAAAATGAAATATAAAGAAGAACAGAGATTCTCTCAAGTGTGGTTGTGGATATTAACCATAGGAATAGGTTTGATTCTAGTATATGGAATCTATAAACAAATCATATTAGGGCAACCAATTGGAGATAAACCAATATCCAATATTGTTCTGATATTATTTTACATATTTATGATGGCAGTTTTGTCTTTTTTGTGGATGCTTAAATTGACAACAGAAATGGATTCAGATTCAATAATTATCAATTTCTTTCCTGTTGTGAATAAGAAAATATATTGGAGTGATATTCAATCGTTTCAAATCGTAGATTATGGTTTTGTTGGAGGATGGGGAATAAGATTGTGGACTAAATATGGAACGGTCTATAATACAAAAGGGCGGAAAGGATTAGCCATAGAACTTAAAAACGGAAAGAAATACTGTATAGGAACACAAAAAGAAGCAGAATTAAAAGAGTTTCTGAAAGCAATTGGTAAGTAAATATTCTGATAAGAAAATTGATTAATTCAGCCCAAAGGTTGCTTGCTTAGGACTATATTTTAATATCAAGAAAAGGGAATAAATTTAAACACTTAGGTAATCAAATCAGTGTAGCCATTGCTCTAGAAGCAATGAACCGAATATTTCTTTACGGTTGATAAATATCATTGCTTAAGTCATTTTTTTACTATAGTTAGTTAAAGACTAAGGTTATCATAATATACCTCTTTATGAAAAATATTTTTGGATCCCTGGATAAATTTAATTAACTCATATTCGCATAATAAATGACGCTCAGAAATGGTTCGATCATTTTGCGGAGTTGCTGAATATACCTCACGCAAAATAGGTGTCTAGCGAACGTACGTTCGAAAATATTACTGCACTTTCTTCGCCGAACCGCCTCTGGTTCCTTCCCAGCATCCACCCTTCACTGATCTGTACCACTCAAAGGTCCAGGTATCCTCGAAGATGAATATGGTAGTCCTCTAATGGAGTATGAACTGGAATTATCCTCAACTATGACTTACATCATTGACAAACGGATCCTTTTACCATATTATCGTCCTGAACACAAATCATTTCTTAACTAAATTATCAATGCTATGAAACGCCTAAAAACAATCCCATTTGTTCTCGTACTTTTATTTTTTTTCGCCACGTTAACTTCTTTTGCTGACCAAAAGCCTGCGAAGTTGATATTCTACGAAACCCAAAATATCACCTTATGGAGTCCTTGTGCAAATGAAGGGGCAGGAGAAATCTTAGCTGGTTCAGTCTTGGTTAAGATTATTTTGCATTTCGACAATGATGGAATGTTTACCCATTCACATGCGGTACCTCAAGAGGGTGTATTGATCGGACAAACTACAGGAGACAGATATCAAGCAAATGGAAATGGTGGATCAAACTATGACCATAATCCTTCCATGGGCGCATACACAACAACCTTGAAAAATCTATTACATTTTGTAGGACCTGGAACACAAGTAAAAGCATTTTCCAAATCTCATATAACGGTCAATGCGAATGGCGATGTGAAAGTGTTTTTTGACCACAGCTTCATGGAGTGTAAATAGTTTCACACTATGAAATTCAACTGTTTGGCGATCATTTAGTATCGATAGGCAGTCCTGTAGTGGATCGAAGTTTGAGGTATTAATAATTTGTATCGAATCACCTAATTAAAGTCACACATCATGAGCTAACTGTGTTTGCTCGGTTTTCAAAAAGAATCAAGGCATTAATAATACTTTAATTCGAGCGGGTATTGGTGTCACCTGTGGAGTTCTAGTTGGACTAGCCAGCGCAGATGACACTCTTCCGGAGGATTCGATGTTATTAATTTTACAGCCAAAGAAAAAGCTAATATGGCAGCAGTTTCCTTAAGAAAAATTGGTTCCCTAATCGGATTAATTGGATTTAGTAAAGTGGCTATTCATTTAAGTGGTGACCTGGCCAGGTATAATAAGTATAAAATCCATATAGATACATATACTTTATAAAGCAAAAGAATGATGCAGTAAATGAATCCAAAAAAACATCCTGTCGATACCTAAATACCACCTGAAGGTCAGTAGCTTATCAACTATTTTTTTTTGACTCAGAACAGAAAATAATACTACTTAATGAGGTATCATTTTATATATTTTTCCGGCGCCAACTCGTTGACCTTGATAAATATCATGTACGTTTAATTAATTTTACGGTGAGAGAAGGTTTGAGCCATACATGTTATGGATAATCGACATTCAAATTCTATTATAAATCCAGCTAGGGATTAATCTAAGTAAAAATGCAATTAATAGCCATCTCTTTGTCACATATCCAATATTTTTCTTTTT
>JAHEJC010000541.1 GCA_024639065.1 Lewinellaceae bacterium
AATCACATTTTTGCCAAAATCATATTCATTGAATTTAAACATATCACTAAAAAGATCCTCGTCGAACGAACCAAACTGATCTGTATTCGAAGATTCACTATTGAATAGCGCACTCAAATTGGTTAAATCAGGCATACCAAATTCATTGATATTGTCTGTCGCCAAAATTGTGGTAACGTCAAATATTTCTTTTTTCACATCAAACCGCATGCGAATTTTTGTGTCCAGGAGCGGCTCAAATACTTGCCACATGGAATCCGCATCCACTGATTTATTTTCAGTTGCTTCAATTAATTGATCTCTTAACCAATATCTGGAATAAGATTCCCCTTGTTCCGTTGCGGCTTCTCTTATAATATCTTCAATTAGGAAAAGGGTATCAAATTTTTCCTTGTTAAATAGATCACTCATCGCATTGGAGGCACTATCCTCTTGAGGTGACATCATGGCTCCCATTTGGATGAAAGCAAGCATTTCACTTAAATCAATGGTTTTTTCGATGAATGCAGAACCATCCGCATTTATCCAAACTTCTTCGATATTATTTTGACAGGAAGAAAGGACAAAAAGGATTAAAATATATAATGGATAAATTGTTTTCATAGTTAATTCAGAATTCGGCTTAGTATTTTATTATTTCCCACCACCCAAAATTTTCTTTTTCTCTACATCAAATTGCTCTCGACTGATTTCACCCCGCTCCATTTGATCACCGAGTTCTTCGATTCTATCCAGGATTTCTGGATTGAATTTTTCTAAATTTTCAAGTAAGTCCGGAGTGGGTTCGGGCAACTCGGCGACTTTACGATAACCATTATTCCTAAAACTTGAGTATTCAGCTTGATCCCGAAGAAACTCAAACGACGTATCCTCTTCTAACCATTCAAAATCATCAAAACCAAATTCAACGGATTTTTCTAAATGAAAGAAAGCGTCTTCTTTGTCAAACAACAGTGAAAAAATCCGAGCCAGGTAAAAATGAGCTAAATAATCATCCGGTCTGGCAGTCAGGACTTGATCAAATAATTCCACTGCTTCTTTGTGTCTTCCTCGCTTGTATTCGCGAACAGCGGTGTCGAAAATCTTTTTGGTAGGATCTTCTTTGACTCTGATTCGTTGGGGTTGTTTCCTTTGCCTACGTTTCTTCGAGCGAGGCACTTCACGGTTGAGATCCACATTATATTTATTGTCAAATTCAAGCCTGGGCATGAATAACAGTAGAATGGCATCGATAAAAGCGATAATCCCCATAATGGCTATCAGCGGGACACCTTCTTCTATTGTTCCGATTAATGTTATTATAGAAATCACTAGCATGGCAATTCCTCTACCGCGTTGACCAAGATAAAATCGATGTACCCCAAACACCCCGAAAAGCAATGCTAATAAGAAAGCTACACCTTTTCGTCGTCCTCGACCGCGTGGTTTCGGAACCGCTCCGGTTTTTTTGTCTTCGTAATCTGGAAATACAGCCAAGTCCTCTATGACCGGTACGATCATCCCCTTACTTCTCACTGCAAAGATATCCACATTGTGAAAGATGTTTCTCAATTTGAAACTGCCTAAGTATTCACCAGTAAGCCAGGAGTGATTCTTTATATCATCATACACTTTTGAGGTAATAAATATGGAGCCAGGTACTGCCAAATTCTCAACCCTGGAAGCGATATTCATACTATTACCATAGGCCCCTTCTTCATCATATGTGATATCTCCTGTATGAATGCCAATGCGCAGGGGTACCTCAGGTTCTTTGCGGAATTCGATCTGCATTTCAACTGCACACTCTACCGCGGCACTTACACTTTCAAATATGCTTAGGGTACCATCACCAAAGTATTGGAGTATTTTTCCATTAAATTTTTCATGGGATATCTTAAATACGGACCGGTGTCTATTCCTGACTTGGGTAGCAAGCTGTTCACTGGACTGCATCATTGCTGAAAATCCAGTAATATCAGTAAACATAATAGCTGCTAACACTTTTTTTGTAGGCATCCTAGATATTTGAAAAGATCAAATTAATCAATACACGAGTCAAAGCAAAGATTTCGTGCATCTTTATTTGTGATTTTGCCAGAAAAGAATGAATAAAATTAATATCGAAAGATAGCTTATCCTATTTCAATTTAATTTCATGGATTAAAAGCGTATAATTTGAGATGAACATCTCGCGGGAGAGGATTAATTATTACCTTCAGCTAAGTATTTTAATTTGTACTGAGCATTCAGGATTTCATCACGTCTGCGTACAGAAGGCTTCGTATAATAACGTTTAGCCCTCAGTTGCTTGGTAATTTGTACATTCCGGTGTTTTCTTTTATAGCGCTTTAGGGCTCTTTCGATTGTTTCACCTTCTTTAACTTCTATTATAAGCATAAATAATTTTAAATTTTTTAATAATTTCCTTTTAAAGGGCCGTAAAGGTACAATTTAGAATTTGAAATATAAATAGCATTTAGAAATTATTTCAAATAATTATCCTTCCAATTATTAACTAATTAATTGCTTGATTTTCAGATTATTATCACAAATTCAATCTAGTACAAAGTCAAAATAAATTATATATGATTTATTTCAAGAGCTGGACTTGGATATAATTTGTTGTGCAAAATAATTGGAATTTGTAGGCCCAAGGGTATCATCTTGATGGTGAAAAAAGAAAAAAGCTTTATTCAAACCCATCGAAAACCAGCTAGCAAGCTTGTTTGTCCATGCGTCCAGTCTTTGGTTATCTGTGGTCTCAGGACCATAACCATTGAAACGAATCATCACTTGATCACAAGTCAATCGCTGATGGAGTACATCTCTTCTTCCTGCAACATCGGTAATCACAAAACCTTGTTTTTTTTCCTTTAGCAAGTCGGATATCTCATTAAATGCCGGTTCTTCAAACCATTCTTTATGCCGTAGTTCAATATGCACTTTAAATGAATCTGGAACTTGATTTAAGAAATGCTCTATCCTGTCAAAATACTTCGGGGTAAAATTATCGGGCATTTGCAGAAAACTAGGTCCTAATTTATCACCAAATAATTGGCAGCTATCCATAAAGTATTGAATATTTTCATCTACATCTTTTAATCTTTTCAAATGACTGACTCTCCTTGACCACTTCGGGCAAAAGATAAAGTCCTGATTACCAACTTCTTCCATCCAGGATGTAATACTGCTTCTGGATAATCTATAAAAAGTACTATTTAGCTCAATGCTTTTAAACAGTTTTAAATATTCATTGATATAATCTTTCTCTTTAGTTTCCTTCGGATAATGGATGCCTACCCAACTCTTCATGTTCCATTTAGCGCACCCGTTTAAAACATTAATTTCCTGAGACTTCCCGTTTAAAACGACCTCATTGGAGGCATGATCAAGAGGTAATTCCCAATTCAATTGGGCTAATTCTTCCGATGATAATAACCCGAACTTCATAAGATATTCGCAATTTTATACCCTAATTTAATCGTTATTTGTTAAAGTTAGAGTACAATTGAGATTTACCAAGCTTAGTTGAGTAGTGTTATAGAATAGAATATTGAAAATGGATAGATTATTAATCCTTATTTATTTAATCGTTGTAGTCAATCTGCATCCTCTAAATAGTCAATCCAAATCGTATATTGTTCAGCTGGCAGAACCGATGCCAGC
>JAHEJC010000156.1:0-1252 GCA_024639065.1 Lewinellaceae bacterium
GTATGCTATGAAAAACGATAGAAGCCTTTTATTTGTTATTTTTCTATCTTAAAAATTAGTCTAAGTGGTCAAAGCATTGAGCTTGAAAAACTGAAGGGCTTAAGATCGCCTTAATATCTTTCACCAGAAACTGAAACTGATAATTCGAAATCGTATGACACACCGAGTCAACCTGGCATGGATACAAAAATATACTTGGCTGTTCATTTGTTTGGGTTACTTGTGCTTGGTTAAAGGTCCAGACCTACAACTTCCATTTTTCTGGGACGCCTCCTGGGTTTATGCTCCAGCCATTTTTGAAATGAATCAAATTGGACCATCGATGGCTCCTTGGGCGATTCCTGTCGAATTAAGCCGAGGTCATCCCTTATTTTTTCATTTTATGGTCTCGGTCTGGTCTACAATTTTTGGAACCAGTCCATTTTCATTACACCTGTTCACCTTGTTCATTTCAATGGGGATTGTAATTCTGTTATATCAAATTACGCAATATATATTTTCGAATAAAGTAGCTATTATAGCGGTAGCGGTTCTTGTATCGCAAGAAATATTTTTGGCACAAAGTACTCAATTGCTGCCTGAAACACTATTAACTTTGTTGCTTCTGCTGAGCTTTTGGTTCTATTTGAAAAAAAAGTGGATTCCCTTTGTCCTAACGGCTACTGCACTTTTATATACCAAAGAAAGTGGTGTGGTATTTTTAGGTTCACTCCTAGGATACACTTTGATCGAATGGCTCCAGTTGACTAGGGGTGAACAGTTTTCTAAAGATAAAATTCGCCCATTCCTCTTCCTATTTATTCCATTTGTAATCGGAGCACTTCATTTTGTTTTGCTACATTGGAAGTTCGGTTGGTATTTTTATCCATTACACCTGGATTATTTTAAAACCTCCTGGAAAGGTTTTCATCAAGATCTCCGCTTTATCTGGGATGTGTTTTGGAAGTTTGATGGACGACTTTATCTGAGTCTATTTGCTGCTATCACCATTCTAATTTCGCTGCGTAAGAAAAAATTAATGGCTACTATTATCATATTCGTGGTCACTTATTTTGGATACATCACGTTTTATAAACACTGGCCTTCCCCAGGTTATTTGTGGAAAATAATGAGTTTACTAAGCCTGCTGTTTATATATTTTGTGGCCATTCAAAAACACATTAAAAATGACCTTAAAACCAAACAATTATTCAGTATTGGTTTGATCTATTTGACCTTGTTTTCTTTCTTCTCAGCATATAATGTTTTCACG
>JAHEJC010000156.1:1262-13608 GCA_024639065.1 Lewinellaceae bacterium
ATATTGTAACTAAGCAATGGATATCCTCTGTATTAGCATTGGCCATCCTGCTGGTCTTTACATTTTATTTTCATCGGTTGCCTGATGCTGGAATTAGCGATTGTGATCTCAACTACCGTGATGGTCTGCAGGTGCAAAAACAATTGATAGAATATTGTAACGAATTGGAAATACAAACATCCTCGATTCATGCTTCCCTGCTTGAAAAAGTAGCTATGCAAAATCCTAGGCTGGGCTATCTAGGTAATTCTCCGCCCTTCCAACAAGTTGATTTGAAGTTAGATACAACCATACATTACGCATTATTCACCAATATAGCATTTGAGCCAACTTATCATTCGATGGACTCTTTAGGATTTTCCAAAATTCATAGAATTGAGTCAGGTGATGCTTGGGCGGAAGTCTATAAAAATGAAAGAATTAGAGAATGAAGAATTCAAATACCAAAAACAATTTTCCTATATTTTATCAAACAAAGTAAAATTTGACAAATGAAAAAATTGGTACAAACCATCCTATTATTGGTCTTAAGCTTTACTGGAATTACGCAATCTCAACTCACCATTCCGGACATCATGCAGGGACAGAACTTTGTGGGCTATTGGCCAGGTAATGTGAGCTGGAGTGCAGATAGTCGATATATATATTTTGATTGGAATCCGAATCGAGAAATGATCTCTTCACGATACAAGACTTCTATTGACGGAGATCCTCCGGTTAAAGTTACCATTGATGAATTAAAAAGTTTACCGAGCAGGTTTACCGTATCCAATAGTGATCAATCCAAGTTTCTGTATACCAAATATGGAGATATCTATTTGAACAATCTTGAGCATAATAGAATTATCCGCCTCACCCGGACAGCCATAAGCGAAAAATCACCTCGCTTCAATCAAGGTGAGAATGCGGTGATTTATCAGGCCGGAGACAATCTTTTCAAATGGGATGTAGTCACCGATCAGGTCACCCAGCTCACTAATTTCGTGAAGAATATTAAAAAAGATGAAAAGAAAAAATTAACTGAACAGGAAGAATGGCTGGAGCGAGATCAAGAAGAATATTTTGAAATACTGAGAATCCGAAATGAGCGATCTGAGGCTCGAGAGGAATTTACTGAATTGCTGAAAGATAAACAACCTCGTCAAATTGCCAAAGAAGATAAAACAGTAAATGACTTAATCCTAAGTCCTGACGAGCGGTATGTTACTTACCGGCTGCTTACAAAGCCAAAATCAAAATCAACCAAAGTACCGGATTTTGTAACGGAAGAAGGTTACCTGGAGATCCTCAATTCGAGGTCTAAAGTTGGTTCAGAGCAAACCACAGAATCCGCCTGGATTTATGATCGAGAACTAGATACAATGTATTTAATCCAGACCGATCAGCTAGATGGGATATATGATAAACCAGGCTTTTTGAAAGACTATCACCAAGGTCCAGCCCCTTATAGTGATCGATATGAGGATCCTCGAGATGTATTAGTACATGGACCTTTTTATAACAAATCTGGTACCCAAAACGTGGTAGTGGTAAGGTCAACGGACAATAAAGACCGGTGGATCATGTCGGTTGATCTGGAGCGTGGACTTCTTCAACTAATCGACAGGCAACGAGACGAGGCATGGATCGGAGGTCCTGGAATTGGTGGCTGGAATGAAGGAAGTGGTACCATAGGATGGATTGATGACGAAACGATATTTTTTCAATCGGAAGAAAGTGGCTTTTCACATCTGTACACTTTCAATACACGTACTGCTACCAAAAAAGCATTAACTCAAGGAAAGTTTGAGATCATCAATGCTACACTTTCAAAGGACAAAAGTACTTTCTTTATAACCAGCAACAAACCAGGCCCAGAGCAACATCAGTTTTATCACCTTCCAGTAGAAGGAGGTACTATGACGCCAATAACTGCTACGGTGGGAGGTCATCGGGTACTAGTAAGTCCTGATGATAAACATCTGGCCATCCTGTACTCATATGCAACGAGGCCATGGGAGTTATATGTGATGGAAAATAAAGTCGGCGCAGTGCCCAAACAAATCACTCAATCTACTACAGCTGTCTTTAAAAACTATAAGTGGCGGGATCCTGAGATCATAACCTTTACCGCTAAAGACGGAGCACAGGTTAAGGCTAGACTGTACAAACCCGAAAGACGAGCTAGGAATGGTGCAGGCGTTATATTTGTACATGGTGCGGGATACCTGCAGAATGTGCATAAGTGGTGGAGTAGTTATTATAGAGAGTATATGTTTCATAATTTTCTTACTGACCAGGGTTATACCATTCTGGATATAGATTACCGGGCAAGCAATGGATATGGTCGTGACTGGCGCACAGGAATTTACCGTTGGATGGGAGGGAAGGATCTGAGTGATCAGGTGGACGGTGCAAAATATATGGTAGAGGAACTTGGTATAGACAAGAATCGAATCGGTATTTATGGAGGGTCTTATGGAGGATTTATTACCTTAATGGGGCTCTTTACATCACCTAATACTTTTAAATGTGGAGCAGCGTTGAGATCAGTAACGGATTGGGCGCATTACAATCATGGATATACATCCAATATCTTAAACACACCGGTAGAAGATAGTATTGCTTATTATCGAAGCTCACCAATTTACCATGCTGAAAACTTGGAAGGTCACTTGTTGATGCTACATGGAATGATTGATCGAAATGTACAGTTCCAAGATGTAGTAAGATTGAGCCAACGCCTGATTGAACTGGGTAAAGATAATTGGGAACTAGCCGTTTTCCCAAAAGAAGGACATGGGTTTGTTGAGTCCAGCAGTTGGACGGATGAATACAAGCGAATCTATAAATTATTTGAGACCTATTTAAGAAAATGAGACCGCTTCGCTGTGAGAAGTCAGATCGCTTCGCTAAGAGAAAAGAGACAACTTTGATGTAAGATGGAGATCGCTTTGTGAGCTGGGGAGTGTGGATCAGAGAAAATGCGACAAGTTTGAAAATCATAATCCGTAAATTGACAGCATCTCATTTTGAAGTAGGCATGTTTGACTTGTTCTCTTAAACTTTTATACTCTTTAACTTTTTAACTCCCTCAAAGCAACCACTGCCAAAAGTTAACGAGCTGTTATAAGCTAACTTTATTTATTTTTTAATACCTTATTCTGAGTTATCTTAAAGAAAAACTTTGCCATGCGAATTCAATTTATCTTCGTCCTTCTATGCTTGTTTCAAGGATTCCCACTTATTGGTCAAGATGCATATATCTATCCTGGATCATCCTGGGACTATCATCAAGAGTCTATTGATGCGGGCTATAATGATGACAAACTGATTAAAGCATTGCCCTACCTCCGCGACAGCATGAACACTACCGGTTTGGTCATCGTCGTTGGTGGTAAGATACTAGGTGATTTTGGGGACATTGAAGAACTCAGTTATTTGGCATCTTGTAGAAAGAGTATCCTGGCAATGTTATATGGCAAGTATGTGGAGGACGGAACCATAAACTTGGATCTTAATTTAAAGCAACTGGGAATAAATGATATCGATGGCCTTCTTCCTACTGAGCTTAACGCAACGGTAGATCAATTAATAACGGCCCGATCTGGAGTCTATCATCCCGCCTCCAATGCTGGAGACAACTTAGCGGATGCCCCTGAAAGAGGATCGCAAATCCCTGGTACCTATTACTTATATAACAACTGGGATTTTAATGCTGCGGGAGGGGCTTTTGAACAACTCACCGGTAAAAATATTTATGATGCGCTCGAACAAGACCTGGCAATACCCATCGGTATGGAAGATTTTGATCGACTGGCACAGCACAAGTCTGGTAATACGAAGCGATCACGGTACCAAGCTTATCATATTTGGTTATCTACACGAGATATGGCTCGTATAGGCTACTTAATGCTGCGTCACGGGAGATGGAAGGACACCCAGATAATTCCGAAAAATTGGGCTAAAAAGATTGTCAGTGTAGTTACTCCATCTGAAGATATGAATCCCACCCGAATAAAGAATGGAGAATTTGGATATGGCTACATGTGGTGGGTGTGGGATGGCCCAGAAGCTGTCGGACCATTTGAAGGAGCTTATTCAGCAAGAGGTGCTTATGGTCAATACATCACCGTTCTACCCAAACTAGATATGGTGATAGCTCATAAAACAAAAGCAGAATATCGCAGACGAACTGGTTGGCCCGAGTATAAAAAGCTTATGGATATAATAATCTCCGCAAAGAACTAGCAACAACATTGCACATCGTATTTGGGAATTGGATTCTTGCAGATAAAGCTACTATCAAAATTAAGATCGTATCCACGCTAAAGACTAAATGCAACATATTGGTCACCCGACGGTCTTCCAATTTTGCCTCCTCCACAAGCGATGACCACAAATTGTTTACCATCTACAACATAGGTCGAAGGAGTGGCAAATCCTGAAGCGGGAAGATCTGCTTCCCACAACAAAGAACCATCCTTTGTGTCAAACGCTCTAAATTTTTCATCTTTAGTTGCAGCAATAAATAAAATGCCTGAAGCCGTTATTATTGGTCCTCCATAACCTTCTGTCCCCGTCACCGGATGGCCAGGATAATCAATTTCCTCAAAATCACCCAAAGGAACTTTCCAAAGAATTTCACCTCGATTCAGGTCAATAGCGTTTAAAGTACCCCACGGAGGACAAATCGCTGGATAGCCTTCCGGATCATTAAACCGGTTGTATCCATTAAAATAATAAGGATATGGCCAGGATTGAGAGGACTCCTCCTGCGTAGCTTCAAGTTTTTGATCCTCCATCCCCAATAAAAATGCACTTACACTAGCGATTTCTTCTTCTTTTAGATGACTGAATGCGGGCATGGCTCCTTTTCCCTCGGAAATGGTTTTGATTACCTGAGGTTGATCAAGACTATCTTTCAAATTAATCAACGAAGGCACTATATCTTTTGCCATTCCCTTATAATCAGCTCCATGACATATTTGGCAATTTGAAGAATAAATACTCTTTCCCACTGAAATCGATGAGGTAAGATCTGGTTTTTCATAAGGCAACATTTGTAAAACCCAAGCCATCTCCGAGGCATTTATGTATAAGATCCCGGTATTAGGATCAGCGGCTCCTCCACCCCATTCACCACCTCCGTCCAGACCTGGAAATATGAATGATCCTTGCTCGCTAGGTGGAACAAAATATTTTCCGTTTCTGACATTTTCATAGATTGACCTCGCATAGATATTGGCTTCCGGTGTACGCTGAGTCAAATCATCACTTGATACATAACTTCTGCTAAATTGTGGAGGTTTGGTAGGCAAAGGCTGTGTTGGCCAGGCTTGCTCACCTTCCAATGGAGATGCTTCAACCGGTATCTCTTCTATAGGAAATAGTGGAGTACCTGTTTCTCGATTGAAAATAAATACGTGCGAAGATTTGGTAACTTGTGCTACTGCATCTACACGCTTACCGTCAATCGTTAAAGTTACCAAGTTAGGAGGACATGGCAGATCCCTATCCCAAATATCGTGATGTACAAACTGATAATGCCACTTCTTTTTCCCGTTATTGGCGTCCAATGCGATTAAACAATTGGCATATAAATTTTCGCCTGAACGGTCGCCTCCATAAAAGTCAAAAGAAGCTGAACCAGTAGGTATAAAAACTATCCCACGATCTTCATCCAAACTGAACCCAGCCCATGCGTTTGCTCCACCTATCCGTTGCCAGGCATCTTCCGGCCAAGTCTCATATCCTTCCTCTTCAGGATATGGAATGGTATGAAATATCCATTCAATCTCTCCGGTGTGAACATTATAGGCTCTAATATGTCCAGGTGCCGCACCTGTAGACTCGGATACCGTACCTCCTTGAATTAGAAGATCTTTATATACGATTCCTGGTGTGCGGCTGTTTATGAATAAATCATCCACATCTCTACCTAATCCTTTATGCAAATCCACCTGCCCATTTTCACCAAATGAATTAATCTTCATGCCAGTCATTGCATCTACACAGAATAGATCTGAGCCGGCAGTAAAAAACAATCGCTTTGACCGGCCATCAGTCCAATACGTAACTCCACGATTTGCTCCCATTCCAAATTGTTCATGGTTACTTCCAGCAAAAGGATCAAATTTCCACAACTCTTTTCCATTGGAGGCCTCCAGTGCAAAAAACTTTAGACTTGGTGAGCTGGCGTACAGGACACCATCAATGATTAATGGATTGCATTGTATTTGAGTTCGGTCTTCTGGATCCGCATCACCGCATTTATATTGCCAAGCTACTTTTAGATTAGCTACGTTGACTTTATTGATTTGCCTGGCGGTACTATATTGATTCGTTTGTGCTCCACCAAGGTAGGCGGGCCAATCAATGGATTCGGTTTCCGCTTGTTGACTAATATCACCATCTCCACAACCAATCAAAATTAGAGAGGATAAAATTATCCTAAAAACAGACTTTGAATTCATAATTACTTAACCAGATTAAATCAATTAATAGGTAAAAATAATTTATGCGTCTATAGAACCTATACATATCGTCATCTTTTTTTCAACAAACCTAAAGGTAGGGCTGAATTAAAGTAAAGTTGACGACAGCAGATAAGAAACTTTGAAGGATACGCATTATGACTGAAAGAAGTACAAAATAAACAAATTTCGTATTTTCGAATTCTTTACGATAAAACTATGTTTAGAAATATATGAAAGTAATATTTGTCATCATCATTTTTGGAATTGGCTCATTTTTAGTAAATGATGATTTGAAAGAAAGCATGCAACGCGGAAAAAAATTATACAACGTTTATTGCATGGCTTGTCATATGACCAATGGTGATGGGATGGCCGGCGCATTTCCTCCCTTAGCTGGATCTGATTATCTGATGGAAGATAAAAAACGAAGTATAAAGCAAATCCTTTATGGGTACAGCGGTCCAATGGTAGTAAATGGAATCACTTATAATGGAAATATGGATCCTTTTGAAAGTTTAGAAGACCAACAGATCGCTGATATTCTTAACTACATTCGTAACAGTTGGGGAAACTCTTCAAAAATCATCACCGCAAAACAAGTAAAGGCGGAAAGGAAATAATTACGGAAAAATTGTCACCCTAAAGAGCTGTTCAAGTTATTTAGCTATTGTTGAAATACATATTGGATCAAATTAGCTCCCATCTGAAGAGCTTTCATCCGTACCTCCGGTGGATCCTTATGAACCTCAGGATCTTCCCATCCGTCACCTAAGTCAGATTCAAAAGTATAATAACATACCAACCGATCCTCCCAAAAAAGTCCAAATCCTTGAGAAGGATTATCATCGTGTTTGTGAATTTTGGGTACACCATTATTAAACTGAAACTTTTGGTGATAGATTTCATGCTCAAAGGGAAGTTCTACAAATTCCTGATCGGGGAACACTTTTTTCATAGCCGTCCTTACGTATGGATCCATACCATAATTGTCATCTATATGCAAGAAGCCTCCAGCTATTAGATAGTTTCTCAAATTTTCAGCCTCTAAATCATTGAAGACCACATTTCCATGTCCCGTCATGTGAATAAAAGGATAATTAAAGATTTTTGCAGCACCGACTTCTACCGTTTCGTATTCGAGTTTGAAATTAGTCCCAAGTACTTCATTGCAATATCTGGCAAGATTAGGTAAAGAGGTAGGATTTGAATACCAGTCTCCTCCTCCTTGATATTTAAGCAATGCCAGCTGTAGTGTTGGTCCAGGCGCATTCCAGGAAGTGATAAGCAAAACCAAAGTGAATAGAAGCCAAATAGATATCCCTTCTGAAAATTTATTTCGAATCATTTATAGTTTAAGTTTGAAGTTGTAAAAATAACGCACTTAATCCTTTTATAGTTTATAATTACAAAATGTTCAAATTTTAATTGAGCTATTAATTCTGAATCGTGCCAGTTAGTTAGCATTTTTGAGATGATGATAGCTGCTGATTAAACTACAAACGTGGATAGCCGCTGTCTCCGTTCTTAAACGTTGTGGGCCCAGGTGAACCGGTTTAAATCCTTTTTCAGTCGCTAGCCGGATTTCTTCTGGTGTAAAATCGCCTTCTGGTCCTATGAGGATATTGACATATGGTGTCCCCTTGTATTGTTCCATCAGATGATTCGCTGCTGCTCCCACACAAATGAATTTTTCATAGGTAGCCGATGTATGTTTTAAATATTCATTAAAATCCATTAATTCATTTAAACGAGGTAAGAATGCTCTTAAACTTTGTTTAATTGCAGTGATAAGTATTTTTTGTAAGCGATCCGTTCTTAAATGTCTTCGCTCTGATCTGGAACAGATAATGGGTGAAATTGATGAAATACCTATTTCTGTAGATTTTTCCAGAAACCATTCAAAGCGATTTACATTTTTAGTAGGCGCTACCCCCATGGATAGCTGGTAGATCAATGGATGATAATTTTCTTGTAATTGTTCAGGTTTACAAATAGCTCTATTCCGCTCTATAAGGGTTATGATCGCCTCCAGATAATTGCCCTTGCCATCGACTAAATAAATAGGGTCACCACTTTGTAACCGCATACTTTTGATACAGTGTTTAAAATCATCTCCGGCAATTTCTATCTCTTCTTTGTGCAGATCCGAAACGTAATAAAAATTCATCTTGATAAGAATTGTTGTTGAATTTTAAAGATCATCCGGTGTATTTAGTCTATAAATACTACTTTTACGGCCTATTTACAAAAACAATATAGTTGATTTGGCGTTTTTGTAGTCGATCATTTCAAAATTATTATAACGTATATGGATATATTGGTAATGGTCGGTCAGCTTATTTTAAGTTTATCGATATTAGTTGTTCTTCACGAGTTTGGTCATTTTTTACCAGCAAAATGGTTTAAAACCAGGGTCGAAAAATTCTATTTGTTTTTTGATCCTTGGTTTTCACTACTGAAGTTCAAAAAGGGGGATACGGAGTATGGAGTAGGGTGGCTTCCGCTAGGAGGCTATGTCAAGATATCAGGGATGATTGATGAGAGCATGGATAAGGAACAAATGAAACAACCTGCTCAACCGTGGGAATTTAGATCAAAACCGGCCTGGCAACGATTGATTATTATGCTCGGAGGAGTTACGGTTAATTTCATTCTCGGATTTCTGATTTTTGGTGCTTTATTATATCTCTATGGTGAAGAATTCTTGCCTAGTAAAAACGTGGTTCACGGAATTCATGTCGATTCATTGGGATTCGATATGGGATTACGTAATGGAGATCAAATTATTAGTATTGGAGCATCCGATTTTGAAAAGTTTAGCGAACGGGATGTAGTTCGACAAATAGTAATTAATAATGCATCAAGCATTTCAGTAAGAAGATCAGGACAAATAGTAGATGTTCCTATCGATGAGAAATTTATTCGTATCCTATCCAGCTCCGACTTTAAGAATCAAGTGCTCTTTATGGAAAGAATTCCATACGTCGCAGGTAAATTAGTCAAAGATTCGCCAGCTGAAAAAGCAGGTATACAAGTTGGTGATAGTATTGTGTCTTTGAATGGGAATGAATATCCATTTTTTGATCAATTTGCTGAGGCCATGAAAGGTCGGAATAATGAAGAAGTACGGGTCGGTTTATATAGAGATAATAATCCATTAACGGTAAATATAACCACGAGTGAGGATGGGAAATTAGGGATTTACCGAAATCCCCCTATTTATTTCTTTGATACGGAGCGACTTAATTACAGCTTGCTGTCTGCGTTACCCGCCGGAGTGGTGAAAGGATGGGATTTCCTCACCGATCAGATCAAAGCCTTTGGACAGATGTTTAGAGGTAAGATAAAAGCCTCAGAAAGTTTAGGAGGTTTTGTAACCATTACTAAATTATTTCCTACTACCTGGGTTTGGGAATCTTTTTGGCGCATTACGGCCATACTTTCATTAATTCTAGGATTTATGAATTTACTCCCAATACCAGCATTAGATGGTGGGCATGTCATGTTCTTAATCTGGGAAGTGATTACCGGTAGAAAACTCAGTGATAAATTCATGGAATATGCTACTTATGCTGGATTCATTATTGTGATTGCCTTGTTGCTGTTTGCGAACGGGTTGGATATTTTAAGGTTGTTTAAATAACTGTTTAAAAAGTGTTGGCGTTCAAAAAAAATTATTGGTTAGGATGTCTAGTAAACAAAATACACCACTCGCCAATTCTCAGACCCCAGCAAAATGATTTCTTAATTGCAAAGAATCAATAATAGCGTGTGTAAAAATATCCCTGCAACAACTATCTATTCGATTGATTTTTGCTCAACTATTATCTTTGATGGGTTTAGTTTATCAAACCCCGCAAGAATCCACTTTTGATTATTTATGGGATGAATTTGTGAATAATTAATAATCATATTTCCATTAGAGGGAGTTATTGGTGCTACGGTTAGATTATCATTATCCATTAAATAAGTTTGCAATATGTTGCGTCCATCCTGCTGAAAATGGGTTAAAAATAGAATAAGTTTACCGCTGGGCAATTCAACTAACTCCACTTCACTTGAATTCTCTAATATGAAATTTTCTGGAATCCCAATTCCAAAAATTTTCACATAGGACCCATCTTCTTTTTTACGAACAGCAAGATTAACCTGATCAAAAGCAGTTCCGCTTCCCCCGCTCGTCAACATTTTTTTGTTTTGAAAAACAGATATGAACAGATCATTGGTCAATGGAAAATCTGAGAGATATTCACCTAATTGCCCTATTTTACCATTTTCCAATAAGGAGAAAAATTCATTAAACTTTTCCGCAGCAATAAAACTTCCTTTTTCTACGACTCCATTACCAATAATAAATTTTTGCAGACCATCGCTAGTATCTCCATCATCCTTGCGGCTACCATGATTCATAAAATTCATGATAAGTTGATTATTGCTTTTTACTATATCGATAATGTTTCCGTCCCTGGCAGTAGCTTGAAAATCAAGTTCTTCAACCGCTCCATCTCCACGCATAATTATCATTTTGTGAGCGTATTTATTTGGTTCAGGATTTACTTTCTTATAACCCATTCCATACAATTCTTTGAAATGCACATACATTCTGTCATTTGACTTTTCATTCAAATCTTGAACAACACCTATTTCTACTATTTGCTGTGGATTATTAAATCTAAAATCTTTTTCAGCGAGTACTTCTCCTTGCGGATTAAAAAGAAGTATTTTTTTATTAAATGCGAATTCCCACACTCTGGATTTATCCTTTTTAACAACATATTGCATAACGGCGATCATCATTTTATTAGAATAATCTGCATGAGATTTTTCTGGTGACCAGTATTCTTTATCGTCAACGTTGTTTTCAATTTCTATGATCTTATCCCATTTCTGGGATTCAATTAATAGGCCATTTGCGTTAGGAAGGTATTCTGTCCAACTAAACTTATAAGGTGGTCCTGGTCTGGTTAACCCCTTACCACCAAATGAACTGATTATGGAGACGTTTTTATGCTTAACCCTTAAGTCCTGCGATTCTTTTGCTGAAGGATAAAGCGTATAGAACTCATCAAGTGATTTATCCAGATTATGTGATGAGAATATGTCCTCCCTATTTATGAATAATGGAGTAGCGTCTTTATAAACAATTCTATAGGAACCGTCTTGTATTTTGATATTATAAATTTCTGGTGTTTTCGTTTCAAATGTCTTGGACAATGGAACAATTATATAGGACTGTACCATTACTCCTTCCCCATTACTTCCTGTTATGAATCCATCTTTATGGTTGAGCATGTATCCTTCCCGAAAGCCTTCAAATAAAAGAAATTCTTGATCATCTTTGACAAACATCCTTTGAAGTTCAAGAGAATTAAAACCCTCCATGGAAAAACTTGTTTGTTGTCCTCTCACAAAGAAAAACGATAGTGATATTAATAAGGTAAGGTAGTGGTGCATTTTCATTACGATTAATTTTGTAGTTGATAGTTAGGTTGATAAAAGGAATAATATATCCATAATTGTAGCCGGGCAGTCATGAGACCATAATCAAATATACAAGGATTGAATAAAATTTATAGATAATCTAAAATTCTTTCCACTTTGCGTTCAACAAGTCACATGTGTAAAACAAATTGCACTTTGCAGCCCTTATTAGATGTTCGATCATATGCCAAGCTCCACTTTTTCTAGGGCACCTTAGATTAGCACCAGCATGTACTATTTGTGCAATTTGTTATACTCACAAGTCACCGAATATCTTTGAAACGAACCGTCATTGCAAAAATCGGTATATTTATATAAATAACCCATCTAGATAAAAGGATGAAATAAATATATTCAAAATGAAAAGACGTGATTTTATTAAGGTATCTTCTGCTTCTGGAGTAGCT
>JAHEJC010000157.1 GCA_024639065.1 Lewinellaceae bacterium
AATTTGACCAGTTGATCCGAAACTATTCGATGTTTTACCCTGTCTTTGCCTTATTCAGATAAATAATCGTTAAACGCGTTTTGATATATTGGCTCATTACTTATTGTTTTCCATTTATCTCGCTCGCAAAAACAAATTGATCAGGAAGCTTATATTAATGATGTAATGTCCCGCATGCCCGAACGAAAAAAAAATAACTACTTTTTTCTAAACAACAACGACTTGACCTTTTCGAAGTTTGAAAATGACTCTATCAATGTGCTCACTTGTTCAAATGGAAGTGCTTATGCGGATTTTGACAATGACGGTGACCTCGATATTGTAGTTAATAATTCGGATGACTTCGCATTCATTTATCGTAACAACAGTATTGAAAATCAAAAGGGCCACTATCTTAAAATCTCTCTGACGGGCTCAGCTGAGAACCTTTTAGGAATTGGTGCAAAGGTTACGGTTTCAGATGATAGCAGGGTCCAATTACTGGAACATTATTTAACCAGGGGATTTCAATCTTCTGTCTCACCTGGTTTGCATTTTGGAATGGGAAATGAAAAAATGGCTAATAAAATCGAGATCATTTGGCATGACGGGAAAAGACAGGAATTATTTGATATCCCCGTTAATCAGGAATTAATTATAGACTACGAAAACGCCAAATTATTTGATTCTATAACAAATAAAGAACAGCTTGAACGATTATTTCAAAAAGTTCCAAATTCAGCTGGCATTCATTTTCGTCATACCGAGAATTATTACAATGATTTTGACCAGGAAAGTTTACTCCCTCATCGTATGTCGCAATTTGGACCTGCATTGGCTGTGGGCGATATTAATGGAGATGGATTGGAAGATGTATACATTGGAGGCGCAAAGTCCTTTCCAGGAGCCTTATTTCTCCAAGATGAACAAGGAAAATTTAACAAAACACAAGAGGCTCTTTTCAAAAAAGATCAGTTATTCGAGGATGTCGACGCAGCATTTTTTGATGCAGATCAAGATGGTGATCTGGACTTGTATGTGGTAAGTGGTGGAAATGAAATAACTTTGGGATCATCATATTATCAAGACAGACTATACGAAAATCTTAATGGTTTTCTGCATCGCTCGACCAATGCTTTACCAACTATTCTGACAAGTGGTGGATGTGTAAGACCATTCGACTATGATGGGGATGGAGATTTGGATTTATTTATTGGAGGTAGGCAAACGCCTGGTAGATATCCGTACCCAGCCGATAGCTATATATTGCGAAATGACTCTAAAGTAGGATCACTGTCTTTTACAAATGTAACAAATACCATTGCGAAAGTATTGTTGGAAATTGGAATGATTACGGATGCTGTCTGGGCCGATGTTACTGGAGATCAAGTAGCAGAATTAATACTATCCGGGGAATGGATGCCGCTTACCATTTTGCAATATCAAGACGGAAATTTTAATATTTTTAACCAGGAATCTTATCTGGAAGGAGAAACCGGCTGGTGGTTTAGCCTTGCCGCAGCAGATTTTGACCTGGATGGGGATATGGATCTTGTTGGGGGTAATTTAGGCCTTAACTATAAATACAAAGCAAGTAAAGAAGAACCGTTTGAAGTCTATGCTACCGATTTTGATGAAACAGGAAGTATCGATATCGTCCTCGGCTATTATAACGAGGGCGAATTGTTCCCTCTCCGTGGAAGAGAATGTTCATCCAATCAGATGCCCTTTATTAAGGACAAGTTCCCAACCTATGATGCTTACGGTAGTGCAAAACTTAATGAAGTTTATGATGTTGAAAAATTAGAAAATGCAATTCACTATCAGGCAAGTAATTTTGCTACCTGCTATTTTGAAAACCAGGGCAATGGTAGATTCCGAAAGGTGGTTTTAAATAATTATGCCCAAGTTAGTTCTACTAATTCTATCTTAACCTACGATTTTAATGGCGACCATCATTTGGATTTACTTTTATCCGGAAACTTATATGGAGCAGAAGTTGAAACACCTCGCAATGATTCTAGTTATGGTTTATATCTTAAAGGAGATGGTAATGGAAAATTTGCCGTAGTAAAACCGATTGACAGCGGATTATTTGTACAGGGAGACATCAAAAGATCAGCTATCATTCGACTGGCAAGTGGTGACCTTGGTATCGTTTTTGCTCCAAACAACGATTATATCCAGCTTCTAAAAGTATCAAATACCAATTTATAACTAGTCGTGAATTTTAGATAATCCAATTGATGACTATACATTTAGATTTACATTTCTGACCTTGCGATTAAGAATGCCGTACGTACTTAAATGCGCGTAAGTTTTACAATTTATTGAACACATCGTAATAAGCTTTCTCTGACCACTCAGACCAGTCGGTTACTTGTTTTTGAAAAGCTGAAAAAGAGGTATATACTTTTTTACTGGATGGATCGGAAGCGGTCAGATCACTGATCACTTGTTGTGTGATGCTATAAAGTGACTTTAGGGTATCATCAGAGAGCTTCCTTACACTAACATCAGCTTCTTCTTGAATCTTTTTCAGATAGACAGAATTCTGAGTTTCAAATTCAGACAACGACCATAGATTGAACCGATATGCGCAAGCTTCAATAATGGCTTGCAGGTTCAAAGGGAGGTTTTCAAACTTAGATTTGTTTATCATAAGTTCAAGTACAGGTCCTGGTTCATGCCAGCCAGGTGCATAGTAATATTTTGCAATCTGATGGAACCCCATCTTATAATCATGATAGGGTCCGATCCATTCTGTAGCATCGATAACGCCGCGCTCAAGGTTAGTATAGATTTCTGCTCCAGGTGTGGATAAAGCAGAGCCACCCGCTTCATCAACCACCTTACCGCCTAATCCGGGAATACGCATCTTCAAACCTTTAAAATCATCGATTGTGTTGATTTCTTTATTAAACCAACCGGCCATTTGTACACCAGTATTTCCTGAGGGAAAGCAGGTGAGATTAAATTGAGCGTATACTTCTCTCCACAATTCGAGCCCTCCACCGGAGTACATCCAGGCATTCATCTGTTGCGCATTCATGCCAAATGGAACAGCACAAAAGAAGGCGGCCGAAGGTGCTTTACCAGTCCAATAGTAGGATGCACCGTGAGCCATGTCTGCTGTGCCACTGCTCACTGCATCAAAGCATTCAAAAGCTGGAACCAATTCACCGCCCCCATATACCTTGATCTCCATTTGACCATCTGACATTTCTTGAACCCACTTGGCAAACAGATTCGCTCCTTCACCGACTACAGGAAAATTAGGAGGCCAGGTCGTTAGCAGTGTCCAACGATACTTTTTTTTCGTCTGGATATTAGGCCCTTTCTCTCCAGTACCACTTGCACATGCAGCCGTTAATCCTGAAAGAGCAGCCGTGCCCAATAATGATTTTTTAATAAATTCCTTTCGGCTTACACCTTTACCTTGTTTTTTTATCATGATTCAATTTTAGTGAATTCAATCTTTGCACATTTACCACCTCTCCCTACCAAAATAGCACATTTATCTCCAAATCCACAAGCATAATAGCCACCTTCTTTACTGATAGGGTTCCATTTAATTCCATCCCTAGAATAATCTATGCCGGTTCTACCCACAGCCAAATAAATATCCAATCCTTCTGAATATGCTATACAGGACCGAAAACCAGGCACAACTTCAGCATCGAGCAAGATCCATTTTTTTCCACCGTCGGTTGTATAAGCACACACACTATCTGTTCGGGTACTATCCAGAAATGAACCCCCTATGACAACACCCTCCATGGCATTCTTAAAAACTATACTATAGGCTCCCTGAGTGGGACCAGATTGCAAGGGGAGGGGAGTTGCCTCCCAATTAGATTGTCCAGCCATCCTTGAGATTAATCGCGGATAGGTTCCAGCCCCTGAGGCAATATTTACGTGACCATTGACTATATCTACATTCGTTCCGGATGCTGCAAATCCACCTTCACTTCCAACAGGAATAGGCAAGCGATCTGAAGAAATTTTACGCCAGCTAGAGCCTCGATCGGTAGATTCCAGAATGTATAAAACACCATCTAAAGCATCACCAAGAGCGATCCCGTAATCTTCTTCAAAGTCCAGTGCATCCACAAAAACACCTTTAGAATAGTCATTATAAACGGTATCTAGTTGTTGCCACCGGTTTGTAGTCTTAAGGAATATTGTAGAATCTCCAACAGACAAAATTATTGCTTCCTGATCATTCCAGCCATGTATATCTCGGAAGTCTCGACTTGAATAATTAGCTAATGATTCTGCTCGTACACTGGCTTCCTGAAGTTGGATAAATGCTGCCGTTCCATGAGATCCACTGATCCACCAACTTGAGTCAGAAACCACCGATAGACCACGGAGACTCGCTTTGCTTGGCAGTAAGACCTTGCTAATCTTGTATTCATAAGATATACGCTTATGCGTTGGTTGCTGGCAACGCATGAAACCAAATAGTAATAAAATTGTAGCTATTAAAATATTTCCTTTGATCACAATTGATATATTTGTAGTTTAAATATAAAACTTATTTATATATGATCAATTTAGAAGAACCGAATCCATTAAATGATGTTGCGCATTTTCACGAAACATTTGAAATGCCCGTTCAGGAGCATCCCATAATTCCTCCTGCAAAGAGATGTGATTTACGGGTAAATTTGCTGGAAGAAGAACTAGAGGAATTAAAAGAAGCTATTGAAGATAAGGACTTGATAGAAATCGCCGATGCTTTGTGCGATATTCAATATGTTTTATCCGGGGCCATTCTGGAATTTGGACTGGGAAAATCCTTTAAAAGACTCTTTGAAGAAGTCCAGCGATCCAATATGAGTAAGGTATGTCATTCAGAAGAAGAGGCAAAAGCAACCCAAGAATTCTATCTACAAAAAGATGGTACTGAAAGTGTTGTTGAAAAAAGAGATGGCGAATATTTGGTTTACCGTACACACGATCGAAAAGTATTGAAATCGGTGAATTACTCTCCAGCTGATCTTTCATCCATCTTAGATGAATACCTAGTCAAGACCTAGTGTCGGCAAGCCTGCATAAGTATGCGCTTTTACCAAAACCCAAGGATTTATACGGAGTATTTTTTTATGGGCCTGCTCTTAATTGGTTTGCTCTCCAGTTGTGTTACCACAAAAGAGGATCCATATGATTTTTTGTTCGCCCAGCATAATCCAACAATCTTTGGTGCACGATTAATACAAATATCCAGTGCAGACACAACAGGAGGTAACAATGATAGATTATCGCTGCAGGCTGGTGAGTCAAGAGAAATCGTTAATCAAATCGGTCCAGGACAGGTCAGTAGGTTGTGGTTTACCTTTGATTCCCGTGATCCCAATTATTTAAGAAATATTATCCTTAAAATCTATTGGGAGGATTCAACTATCCCTGCGGTTCTTTGTCCGATTGGGGATTTTTTTGGGTGCGGATTTCAATATACCCACTGGACCTCAGAGTTTATGGGTATGTCCAGCGGTGGTTTTTATTGCTATTGGCCTATGTGGTTTAAGCAAAAATTAAGAATTGAAATTCATAATGACAGTGACTATCCTCTTTATGCGCTATATTTTCATTGCAACGTATACTTACACGAAGCTTACAAAAATAAACCTTACTTCCATGCTCTATGGAATCGTGATTTGCGAACGCAATCAGATACTAATTACACCGCTCTAGATTTACAAGGAAGTGGTGTATTTGTAGGACTTCATTACAATGCGCAAGGCTTGAGTGATGGACTTGGTTATCTGGAAGGCGATGAAGTTATTTTCATAGATGACCATGATGAACTTACCTGGAAGGGAACCGGTATGGAAGATTATCTCAACAGTGGCTGGTATTTTCGAAATGGGGTTTATTCAGCTTCTCATCATGGGCTGATCATGAAAAATGATAGTTTGTCTAGAATAAGCGCTTATAGGCATCACGTAAGAGACGCCATTCCTTTTCAGCGGTCTATTAAGTTTACGTTAGAACATGGTCATGCCAATGAATCCATAGCTGATATATCCACCGTTGCATTCTGGTACGAGGACAGTCCAGTAGGCCATTCTGACTTGCTGCCCGTGAAAGGATTAAGGAATTCCTATCGAAGACCAATTGATCATCGATCTTTATCTATGGAGTCATTTAATGCTCGCGGGAAAGGTTCTCAAGAAATAATTGATATGAGTGCCTACGGAGTAGATTGGCTAAATGGCCGTAACCTTCAAATAACCATCCAAGCAAATGCTAAGTATTACCTTCGTGTTGATGGATTGGAGGAAAAGTCTTACACTCCTAATATTTATTTTACTGCAGGTCCTGATTTTAGTCAAGTAAGGATTCATAATCTCATGATCGATTTGTCCAATGAAATAATCAAGCCACTTGATGCTATCAAATTTGATCCGATAAAAACAACTAATGGAGTAGGGGAGCTGCTATTTGAAAATACCCAGCAACAACCAATAAAATTTAGTCTGGACGCCGTATATCTGGAACCGGTTCGGCAATATATACCTGAATGGAATTTTATTGGTCCATTTGATAATCCTCGAATAAACGACGACTTACGCTTTGGATTAGATAGTATATACCCACCGGAAATCGATGGTTTAATAAAAGATATAACCTACGTTGGTAAAAATAATCAGGTATTAAACTGGAAACAGTTGACAGGAATTCCGGCAGGATACAATATGCAATTATGGAAGTATATAGATCCTTACGAATTTGTCATCTGCTATGTACACACTTTTGTTTATTCAGAAAAATCACAGACGATGGACTTTTTGCTAGGCAGCGACGATGGTGTCAAAGTATTTTTAAATGGAGAGGAGGTTCATCGTTTTTTGGATGTTCGTATCGCAGAACCAGATCAAACCCGAATTCCGATTCCACTAATTGCAGGTTGGAATTCATTCATGCTTAAATTGGAGAATAATTTTGGAGGCTATGCTTTTTACGCGCGTTTTATTGATCCCGAAGAAGGACTTAAATATAGTCTGGATAAATGACTAGTTGGTAAACTTAAAAGTGTCGTATGATGAAGAACCAGTTATTCAATGAAGCAAAGATTATTCCTATTTACTTCTCAGTTAGCCACCAGTATCTGATTGATGACTGAGCAGAATTTCCTTGAGTTTTCGATCCAACGTTTGAACAGCACCTTCAGGTGTAATCACACCGATCAAGACCTGATTAAATATAGTTGCTATTTCTGGTGAAATCTCCATATAGTAAGGGGTCTTAGGTCTTTCATGGGTGTTTGCAATGACTTCTTTGGCAAAAGCAACTACCGGACTTGATTTCAGTAAAGTACTATCCCGATACAAACTTCTTAAGCTGGGAAGCATCCCTCCATTTTCTGCTCGATAACGCTGAGATTCCTCTTTCATCAAAAAATTAATAAATGTCCAGGTGGCTTCTTTTTTATCTTCAGATGAATTTGCATTAACCATTAAATTCCATCCACCTAAACAGCTAAATGATTTATTGGCAAGTGAAGAAGTCGGTATATTGGCGATGCCTACTTGACTGGGTTTTACCTCGGATTTTCGATCCAACAAGAGTCCATAGCTGCTGGGCCATCCACGCATAAATACGGCTTTACCATCCCTAAACGCCAGACCAGCATCTAATTCACGATATTGAAAAATACCTTTTGGAGCGATTTCTTCATCCATTATTTTGGTAATCTCATATACACCGGTTAGACTTTCTTTTGAATTTATTGAAATCACCTCTGGATCGGTAATTTCGTCAAATTCACTGCTCGTCGCAAGATCTCCAAGTAAGACATTGCCCCCTGCATTCCATATGAATTCACACATATTAGCCACACCACCTTCGTAGGCCGCACCCTGAAACACAAAACCATCCTCTATCAAATTATCAGCCTTAAGCCGTTTTGATATGGTCCTTAATTCTTCCCATGTTTTTGGCGGCTGAACCCCAATTTGGTCCAATAAGTCCTTTCGATAGAAAAGTATACCGGTATCCGTAAACCAGGGTATACCCCATATTCTATATTGATAGGAGGCTGATTGCATGGCAGGTTTAACAAATTGTTCGGGCTGGTAATTGCTGAAAAATTTATCCGTTAAATCTTCTACCCATTTATTTTGGGCAAAAGCTGAAGTCCAAATCACATCGCCCGCAAACGCATCAAATTTGCCTTGGTTACTTTTGAATTCTTTCTCCAACTCCTCATAAAATATATCAGATGACCTAGAGCCTTCTATATAATTTACGTTAATGACACCTTTATTTTCTTTGTTGAACTGATCAATTAATGTTTCTAAGGTGCCACTGTCATCAGGGCCAAAAATAAATTTAACTTCAATGGCATCCTGGTTCTTATGCTGGCATCCAAGGAATAGAGTTAAAAAAATAAAAATAACTAGTCGAGTAAATTGATTCATTGAATAGAAATAGGCGTGTAGATGCGTTTTCATGGCTGGTAGGAATTTTGTTACCAATAAAATACGAAAACTTAGTCTCTTTACCAAAAAGCATAGAGGATAGTAATGACGAAGTCATACAACGTTTAATTAATGTTTAACCAAAGCATTTCTAAATAACAACGATTAACCAGTAAATTTTGAGCCCCCAGGGAATCAAAACACTGTTGTAAATCTAAGTGTTGAATTATTTCTTCTAAAAACATCATTAGCTTTTAATTACAAAAAAAACAAGTTGCATTTTGGGTGTAATTTGCTTTCGCGTGAAGCAATAATATGCATAAACCAAGTTGATTTTATTTGGTCAATACGTTAAAGAAAATATTTAAGTTTCCTCCAAAAAAAGTATTGTAATTGCGAGTTTTTATTCCTAATATACACGGCTTATTAGATGAAATAAACAAAATGAAAAATAAAAACACGGAAATCCGATTAGCGCGGGAGATGACCTTATTTGATGCTACACTCATTGGAGTTGGAGCGATGATTGGCGCCGGTATTTTTGTGCTTATCGGAATTGCTGCGGGCATTGCGGGACCAGCCTTGATCATTACGTTTGTTTTAAATGGTCTGGTTGCGTTACTCACTGCCATGGCCTATGCGGAGTTAGGATCCTGTTACCACAATGCTGGTGGTGGGTATCTATGGATAAAAGAAAGTCTACCAAAAGCTTTTGGATTTCTATCTGGATGGATGGACTGGTTTGGCCATTCTGTAGCCTGTAGTTTGTATGCCCTTGGATTTGGTGCTTATTTTGGATTTGTTTTGGATGAAATAGGTGTGACGATGCCTGAGTGGGGGTTTTTATCTCCACAAAAGATTTTGGCAGCATCAGCCGCTATTGTATTTGGCTATGTTAATTTCCGGGGTGCTTCTGAAACGGGTAAAATAGGTAATTTGGTAACCATGGCTAAAATAATCATTTTAGTTATTTTTATCGGATTTGGATTGGAATTGATATTCCGTCAAGGAAATATACAAGCAACATTCACTCCTTTTTTTCCACACGGTTTTGGAGGCGTATTTAAAGCTATGGGGCTTACTTTTATTGCTTTCCAGGGATTTGAGATTATTGCTCAAAGTTCCGAAGAAATTAAAAATCCCAAAAAGAATATTCCTTTAGCCATATTTTTTTCACTATTAATTGTGGTCCCGATTTACCTATTGGTTGCATTTGTAGCAATAGGGACTGTTGAAACACCCTTAGGAATGGCGCCATGGGATGTTTTGGCTGAAGAGAAGGAAATAGCCTTGGTAGGTGTGGCGCGCGGGTTTTTTGTAGGTGGTGGTATTTTGATTTTAATTGGGGGTTTAATGTCAACTATTTCCGCACTGAACGCTACTATTTATTCATCCTCTCGAGTAGCCTTCGCGATGGGACGCGATCGCTATTTTCCAACCTTTCTAAGTAAAATTCATTGGAAAAACTTCACCCCCCATTGGAGCATTCTTTTTTCAATGTTCATTATTGTTTTAATGGCAATTTCATTGCCGATTGAAGACGTTGCCAGTGCTGCTGATATTATTTTCCTTTTACTTTTTTTGATGGTGAATATAGCCCTCATAAAACTCAGAAAGAAAAGACCTGATTTAGATCGGGGATTTAAAATTCCTCTTTTCCCTTATGTATCCATTTTGGCCATTGCTCTTCTCCTTTTTTTGGCTGTATATATGTTGAATTACAGTTTAATGGCCTGGATCATCACATTAGTCTGGATAGCCATTGGATTGTTTGTTTATCGATTCTATTCATCCGGCAGAGAAATTAAGTATGCTCAGAAAGTTCAGGTACTGGATGCAATACTAAAAAAGCAATATAATATTCTGGTTTGTCTTTCGGAATCAGATAGTGTTTCCAGTTTATCAAGCATTGCTTTTGCCATTGCAAAAAAATACAATGCTAAAGTAATTTTTCTACACGTAGTTGAAATAGATGAAGGTACCAAACTACAAGAGGGATTGCGAATTGCAGAGCCAACCAATGAATTATTACAACAAGCTCAGAAACTTGCTTTGGAAATAGGTATTCCTTCAAAATCAATCATTAAGATTTCACATAGAATTTCTCAGGGAATTGTTGATACTGCGCAAGAAGAGAATTGTAATTTCATAATTGTTGGAAGAAAGAAAAAAAGTACCTTCGCAAATAGAATTTTTTCTTCAGCAATCGACACCGTTTTACAAAAATCAACCAATGAAGTAGCTATACTTCATGGGGAAATAGAATCAAAAGAGATAAAAAATATCCTGATTCCATTTGGTGGAAATGTACACACAGAACTTGCAGCAGAAATTACGCCAGCCTTACGCCAATTTTTTGATGCAAATATTACTATAGGTATTGTACTAAATCCCGATACTCCAGAAAAAGACCGACTTGATAAGATCGAGAAGGTTAAGGTTATATTAGCCGAAAATGATTTGACAGCAGCAATAAAAACAACTATTGACTCAGATATTCTGCATGGTATACTGAAATTGGCAAAAACCACTGATCTCATGGTGATGGGTGGAAAATCAGGTGATTTCGTGGAATTGCTCTTTGCCAAATCTTTAACGGTAGAAATTACGGAACAAGTAAGATGTCCGGTACTCTGGTTAAAAGAATATGAAGAAAGAGATTCTTTCATGCGGACTCTTTTCAAAAAACATAAATAATTAAAGAAGCAACCATGGAAACAAAAATTCAGGAACAGTTCGTAAAATTACTTGAAAACATTTTTGCTTATCTGCCTAATTTGTTGGGAGGGATCCTGTTAATATTATTGGGCTGGCTGGTTAGTTGGATGGTTAAACGGGTGATTGTTCAATTTCTGATAATATTACGGATTGATCGCTACTTACGCCAATCGCGCTTGAGGGCTGATTTCACCAAAGCCGATGTTCGTTACAGCGTATCTAATTTTATCGGTAACATTGGCTTCGTGATTGTTTTTTTTATTTTTATTGATAATGCTTTATTAGCTTGGAAGCTTGATATCTTATACGAAATGTTAGGTAAAGGAATTCTTTTTTTACCGAAAATTATTCTGGCTGTGTTAATCTTTGGGATTGGATGGGTGCTTGCTTCTTGGGTTCGATTTTCGGTACTTAAATCACTAAATCGGGAAAAAATTTCCAGAGCTTCTTTGATTTCAAAATTTATTAGAAGTATTGTTTTACTTTTCTTCTCTGCAATCGCTTTCGTGGAGCTTGGTATTGCTCGTGAAATCGTCATCATTGGTTTTTCAACTATTTTTATAACCCTGTGTATCATCGCCATAGTGATCGTTGCCATTGGAGGCAAAGATTTTCTAATGAAGATAGAAGAATCATTCAAGGAAAATTCTTAGGAGAGATCATCCAACCGCTTACCATGCTGAAGATTAAAAAATTTTAGGCAATTGAACAAAAGTAGGCTTTCACAGGATAACCAATCATTTTTGGCTCTTTAGATAGGGGAGAGATGCTATTGGCTTTTTCTTGCTAATATCCAGGTAGTCATGCATCGAACATCATTTACATTCGTAGTTTTTAAGGGCTCCAAATATTTAAGTTGATGTTTGTTAATTAAGTCATCTGCCAATTTCCTGGTCAATAAAAATCGAGTAGAATCATCCGGAATCTGGTAAACGCCATCTCCAATGGGTACAATCAAATCTTCAATACCAATATCGGAAGCCATTCGAATAAAAAAAGAACCATCTGCTTTTAAGACACGCAAATGTTCTTCAAACAGTCGAGTAAAATGTGACTCATTTTCCGAAAAATGTAAGACAGCACTGGAAATAATATGGTCAAAATAATTATTTGGAAAAGGGATTCTTGTCAAATCTCCAATAAGTACTTTTTCTTTTATAGTAGGATAGATAGATTGAATCTTTTGGATGGCTTCTGCGGATCGATCAATCCCAATAATTGATATATCATTGGCAATGAACCATTGAAGATTTCTGCCTTCACCACATCCAGCATCCAAAATAATATCATCTTGTTTATATCTACCCTTCAAAATTTGATCAATCAGATAGATGTCGGTGTTTCCTAAAAGTTGATTTACAGCATACATGTTATTTTAATTTGTCAGACGCTCTTCGTACGATTTCCATGGCCGCCGGGCAAATCTCCATATTTTTTAAGGTCAAAGTGAAAATTTTTTTCTGACCAATTTGATTCGTGTGAGGATATTCTCGACAGGCCTTGGGTCTTTGTTCATAAATACCACAGGAATTATCTGGCTCCAGAAAAATGCACGGAATGGATTGCAGCACAAAATCTCCATCTTCATCCATAGTCAAAAATCGCTGAATAAAAGTTCCTGGCTTCATTTGGAGGTACTTGGAGATCCGTTCGATGTCTTTTTGGGTAAACAATGGTCCGGTCGTCCGGCAACAATTTGCACAGTCAAGGCAATCTATTTCGGAAAATACAGCCGCATGTGAATTTTCCATCAAACGATCTAAGTTTTTTGAATCTCGTAAAAGATGAAGTTTCCATTTATTGACTCTTTTGAAATCTTTTGCCCGGGCCAGAATCGGAAGGTGAATTTTCATAATAATCCAAAATACGATATTCTAGCCTTGTATATAAAATCAATCTGCTCGACAGCAGACTTATTTTTTTTCGAAAATCTGATATCTTTCCTATAATTAATATTATGTTAAATAGCGGTTTAGAGCTATAACGGACTTAACAATCCAAGCTCCCCATCCATTCCCACAACTAATTTACCAGAATCAGTTTTTCGGTATATGTGGTCGTAGACGTTCTTAAATGTAGGAAATAGATTCCAGCCGGAAGCTCGTCAAAATCGAAATGATTTGGAACCGATCCAAATTTCCGATTCGCACGGTGAAACAGCGTTTTGCTTTTTCCACCGATTGAGATGAGTTCAATTTCAAGAATATATTCTGATAATCCCTCGAAACCCAATTGAACCTTCCGTTGTGTTGGATTTGGATAAACCTGGAATTTTGGACGCATCGCATCATTTATAGACTGTATTGGAGTCGTTTTCTCACCTAGTTCATACCAGTAGAGTCCTGCACGATAATCCAAAAGGAAAACCTGATCCCCGTCTATGAGCACATCTCTTCCAGAGAATGTATTTGAACTTGCTATTTTTTTGGGGAGTTCAAAGTCAGCTATGTCATAAATTCTCAGGCCCTCATCTCTGGCTAT
>JAHEJC010000542.1 GCA_024639065.1 Lewinellaceae bacterium
TAAATATCCTTTTCCTTTTGATGAGGTTTATTTTGACATGGAGGATGGGGGCGCTGTGAATGGCATCCATTTTAAAGTTCCCAATTCATTGGGCGTAGTCTTTTATTTAAAAGGAAATTCCAGAAGTATTAAAGGCTGGGGTAAATTCGCCAAAGACTTTTTAGGAAAAGGGTATGATTTCTTTATGATTGACTACCGGGGGTTTGGTAAAAGCCGAGGAAAACGCAATGAAAAGAAGCTTTACAGTGATAGTCAATTTGCTTATAATTGGCTCTTAAAAACCTATAAAGAAGAACAGATCATTGTCTATGGACGCTCTTTGGGTAGTGGATTTGCTGCTCAGGTGGCTTCATGGAATTCACCAAAGATATTGATTCTGGACTCCCCTTATTATAGCTTTGAATATAATATTAGGCGATTTACTTTTTGGCTACCCATGCGATTCTTATTGCGTTATAAAATCCCGACCAACCAATTTTTGGAAAAAATTACTTGTCCTATTTATATCATACATGGCAAGAAAGACCGACTGATTCCTTTCGCACAAAGCGAGATGCTTAAGCAAGAAAAACCATCGGTACAACTGATGCCCATAATTCAAGGAGGGCACAATAATCTTCCTGACTTTCCAAAGTATCATGATTATATTTATGAGATCTTAAACCCTGGGGTGGGGAGGTAGAACCGGAGTTGGGGTAATTTGGTGGTTCAAAGCCTCAGCTGGCAGGATGATTAAAGAATATTCTTCATCTTTAATTCCATGCAAAATAAAGAGAACCAAACTTCATTATTTAGTCTAATTCACTATTTCAAGATGATCATATTTCTACTTCTAGTGTACCGGTGATCATAAGTTAGAGTCAATACATAAACTCCTGGTGTAATGATTGTTCTACTGTTTCCAAATTCATTCCAAATTACTTTTTGTAGACCTTGGTCACGTTTTTGATTGTCTAGGATATTGGCAACCTCATTGCCTAACATGTCGTATACTTTTAGAGATACATATCCTGACCTTGGTATATTATATTGAATAGCAGTTGTCCCTTTGAATGGATTAGGCATAATTGGGGATAAGGTGAGGCCAGCAGGAATTTCTTTAGGAAATATGGGCGTTGTTGATCTTGCAATGGTCGTTGTAAAGAGGCCGCCTCCAGCAGAACCAGCAAACAGGATATTTTCGGATGATAAGGCTAAGGACTCAATGATGAGATGATCCAAGCCATCGCTCACGTTTTCCCAAGTTTCGTTTGCTTCTTTCAGTTGGCTCACTCCTCCAAAGGTGCCAGCGAAAATCGTACCATCCAAATCCATAAGGAGGTCGTTTGCTCCTATAAAAGGGTGGAGACTTTCCCAACTATCTCCATTATCAAGGGAACGCATTATCCCAAAGTTCCCGGACATCCAGATGGATGAATCCGAAAAAAATATAAATTTCCTAGGCCGAAATATAGCCGGAAAACCGTCAGCGGTGAAAATCCAATTGTCACCATTGTCCTGAGATCTATATAACCCAATATCCAATAATCCTGCGAATATGTGCCCTTGGGCATTTGCACCAATAACGTCCACTTCGGCAATAGGAAAACTAGTATTCAGTTTTACCCAGTTGATTCCTCCGTCTATAGACCGAAACATTTCACCATTGGTGGAACCGGCGAATAGACTGCCGTTTGGAGAGGAAGCAACAGATCGGATAAAACTGTTAGGCAACCCGGAATCAGGCTCATTCCAGCTGGCTCCGGAATCAGAGGAGTAATAAAGGCCAGAGCCATTTGTGAAGGCAATAAGCAGGGTATCATTTGCCATTATCATTCCTTCAATATTGTTGTTGGTTACACCATTTTCTGCTCTGGTCCAGGTTTGACCCAAGTCTTCAGACTTGAAAATGCCGTTGTTGGATCCAACAAAAAGGTTGTTCAATGGGTCAACTACCACTGATCGAATGTTGACGTTGGTCAGTCCTGGATTCATTGGAATTAAGGATATACTATCTTTGAGTTCATAGATTCCACTTCCAGATGTGGACATTAACAATTGATCATTGGATGTGTATAATAAGCCGGAAATACCACGATTTATCTCGTCAAAGGGATATTCCTCAAACGAATCGAATCGATCATTGGAAATGACCAGACCTTTATAGTAACCAGCGTAAATGGTACCCTCGTCATCTTCCGCCAGCGTATAAAAATTGCCGGACAAGACTATTTCCCAGTTGAGGCCGTTGTCCTTACTTTGATATACCCCGTTAAATGTTCCGGCATACAGGTGACTAGAATCAGATGATAGAAGATCGAAGACAACAAGGTCGTCCAGGCCATTATTTCGTTCTTCCCAGGTTTCTCCTTTATCATCTGATTGGAAGATCCCTATATTGGTACCTACAAAAATCTCTTTGGACTCGGTTACTTCAATTACCCAAATTTGAGCATCTCCGATGCTGTCTGATTTTTGGCTCCAGGTAATGCCTCCATCATCAGACCTATAGACACCTTTTGAATTGTTGCCAGCAAAAATGGTGTCCGCATTATAGATACTTACCGACCTGCAAAAAGGTCTTGAAAAACCTTCATTTCCCAAAGTCCACGAATTACCCTGATCGGATGATTGATAAATACCTGCATTAGATGCTGCATAAATGACATTTTCCTCACTTACTTTGATATCCCATATTCCCCCAAAATTCAACCTTTCTTCTAAATGAGTCCAAGTCGATTCTCCTGCCCGCATGCGATACATACCGCCCAACCAGGTTCCAGCATAAAGGTTGCCGTTATGATCTTCAATTATCGAATTTACATTTCCGCTGTAGGGGCCAGGCGTACGCTCCCAGGAAATTTGTCCGATTAGTGTTTGTACAATGATTGAAATAAATAAGCCTATTAAAGAGAAGTTTTTCATTGAGATTGATTTTAAATTAGCCTGCCTTATGAATATACTAAGAAATGAGCTGTAATTGAAGAGGAAATTATTATATGGAAGCTTCTGGTTGTTTATAGGAGTAATTATGATTATTACAGTGCTTCTCTTTGAAAGATCTTTTTAGTAAATATTATCACCATTACTTTTTATTGCTAATTCTCTGATTTTTGAAAACAATTTATGGCAAAAAAGATCAGTTCATCCCCTTTATACATATAGTGACATGCTACAACAAGAAAACCCGAAGGTGAAATTATTTCTTATGGCGAAAGGCGGACACCACAATCTTCCAGACTTTCCCACAAAACCACAATCATGTTTTTTATATCTTAAATTCCTAAAAGGGATAGATACCTTGCATAAATTTACAATACTTTCTATTTGTGCGTCCACTTTTTACAAAACTCTGAAATTAGATTATCAGAAAAATGGTTAATGAATTTATTTTTATGAGTCTTTAATCTTTTTGACCCTTGGTGTATCCCGATAGCTATCGGGAGGCAACACATAATAATCAAAAAGTCGGTTATTTGTGTTGGTAAAACCATGATTAAAATTGACCCATGGTGTAATTGGCAACACAGCTGGTTTTGGTCCAGCCATTCTAGGGCGAGGATCCTTCGCATACAGCTACGGAGGCTGGAGAAAGTTTATCCATGACGATAAATGTCATGGCTTCAGAAAAGTCTTGATTACTGTCT
>JAHEJC010000543.1 GCA_024639065.1 Lewinellaceae bacterium
CTTTTCCGCATATTTTGAGAGGATCATTTAATCTTAAGAATTAAATAGATGACCTATTCTTGAAAATCACTTTTGATATTTACATAATAGGTTGACTTATTAAAATAATTTTATATTTGTTTTTTATTAATTTATAAGATGATCAATAAGTTTTCCATAAAGTTTGGAGATTTTCTTTTTAAGCATGCTTTTCCGATTTATAATACACTTTATACCATTTTCAAATCAAGATCCGATCGTTCAGAAATTGATTTAATAAAGCGAACTGTAAAACCTGGAAATGTAGTGTTAGACATTGGAGGGAACATTGGATTTTATACTAAAATTCTTTCAAATTTGGTAGGACCCAATGGGTTAGTTTATACTTTTGAGCCAGATGCAATCAACTTCCAAAGGTTGAAACAAAATACAATCACGCTAAAAAATGTGCAACTCATTAATAAAGCGGTGTCATACCATAATGCTGGCGTCATCCTATATAAATCCAACACTTTAAATGTAGATCATCGAACCTATGCGCATGATGATACCGATTTTCATGAGGATATAGAAAGTATTTCAATAGATGAACTATTTAAAAATCAATCCATAGATTTTATCAAGATGGATATTCAAGGGTATGAGATGCAAGCTTTGAGAGGCATGATCAACACCCTTAGGAAAAATATGCCAGTATTCATCATGGAGTATTGGCCTCACGGACTAAAGTCGGCTGGTGAATCCCCAATAGAAATGGTAGCTTTTTTAGAAAGTCTTGGTTATGAAATCAAAGAGATTATCGGCGGAATTCCAACAGAAATTTCTTTTAATATTGAGTCTTCAATCGGTTGGGGTTCAGATAAATTTACCAATATATTTGCATCCAAAAAACGGGACTAAAAAATGGCTAAGAAAAGAAAGACAATTAAAAAAAAGCCGTCGACACCTGCCTTATCCCGACTCAAACCAAAAGTAAAAAGAGATCTCTTAGCTCGATTTGATGCATTTATAGATAATCGACATACTTTTTTCAAATGGTTTTTTACAATACTGGGTGGCCTTTTTGCACTCCTGATGTTTGAAGGAAAAATTTCAGTTGGATTTGATGATGCCCTATATATTCAGAGCGCTGCCAATTACGTGGATGACTTCTTTGGCTTCTGGCACACGGCCAATGCGCCTTTTTATGTGTTTATTTTAACCATTCCTATTGCTATTTTCGGAATTAACCTGATAATTATCAAGTTTATATCCGTGTTGTTTTTTGTACTGTCCATTTTCTATTTATACAAGACTTTTGAGAACAGAATCCCCGGATCAATTTTATTTTTTTCAATATTCATTTATTCGATCAACTGGGCGGCGCTCACCTATGCAAGTCTAACTTACCAGGAAGCTTGTTATATGTTTATCCAGGCATTATTTTTCTATTGGTTCTTTAGATTTTTAGAGACAAAAGAAGTCATAAAAGTACAATTCCAGCCATTTAGATTCTACACGGTTAAACCATGGATTATTCTAGGGTTATTATTATTTGTATTATACTTTACTCGAACGGTGGGTATCGCTGCTGTTGTAGCGTGTGCCATTTTCTTTATTTGGCATAAAAAATTCCAATCAGCTCTATTAACGGTGGGTAGCACTTTACTCGTTATCGGTACCTGGGAAGCTATCAAAAGGATCTTTTGGGGCGCTATTGCACAATCTACTCAATCAAGTATTTTATTTCAAAAAGACGCTTATGATGCAAGTAAAGGAAATGAAGACTTTGTTGGATTTGTTATTAGGTTTTTACAAAATACTGAAATATTCTTTTCTCAGCGATTTTTAGAAATCCTCTCTATTCGCCCAGAATACTCCTCCAAAGACCCATTCTTGACCATATTGACCTTATTACCAATAGTTATCGGTATACTATTTTCCATTTTCAAGAAAAACAAATACCTGCTATTTACAGCTTTGTATTGTTTAGGTCTTTGCAGTTTAACTTTTTTAGTTTTACAAACTTCCTGGGCTCAAATAAGACTCATATTAATCTATTTACCATTTTTTCTTATTCTAGCTTTTTATGGACTCTATCACATTTTTAAATTCAACTATATAAAGAAACTGCAAATAGCCTTTTTTCTACCGGTATTATTTCTATTATACATTAATTTATCAAAGACATTTACAAATGTTAAGGATCATCTACCGATTGCTGAGGCAAATTTGATAAGAGGAGATCTATATAAAGGATTTACGCCGGATTGGGTTAATTATTTAAAGATGAGTGAATGGTGCGGTAAAAATTTACCCGAAAGTTCATTTGTTGCTTGTCGAAAAGCACCGATGTCATTTATTTATGCAAATGGTAAAAAATTCTATAACATTGCCAGAGCCAGTCCGGAAAAAACGCCAGAGGAGAAGCTTCAAATGTTGCAAGATAATGGAGTTACCCATATTATTATTGCTACGCTACGAGCCGATCCAACTAGGAAGTCTGAGCGTGTGATCAATACCATTCATCGGTTTGTTCAACCGATATCTCAAAAATATCCGCAAAAGTTTAGAAAAATCCATCAAGAAGGAACCGATGAATCAGCGGTGCTATATGAGATAATCTATTAAAAAAGACTTTAAAAAAATATAATGGAAGTTTTAGAAGATATCAATTTAAAAGATAATAATCAGCCAAAGAGCCCTTTGCTAAATTATTTTGAACAAACCGCAAAAAGAAAGTCCACCAGACGTATTATCAACAAATACTATTGGAATTCGATCACCAAAATATGTGATTATTTCATTGATGAGCAGTCATCAGTTTTGGAAATTGGATGTGGGGAGGGCTATTTACTTGGCGGACTAAAAGCGAAGGATAAAACGGGTATTGACTTTTCTCCAGAAATGATCCGAAAGGCAAAATCGCTGAATCCAGCCATTCAATTTGAAGTACAAAGTGCCGAAACATTTAAGTTCAATCGGACCTTTGATGTAATAATCATATCCCATGTTGTGGGCTATTTGGGAGATATCCAATCCGTTTTTGAACGACTGCATAACATTAGTCATAGTCACACCAAGGTAATCGTTACTTATTATTCAAAACTTTGGGAACCTATTTTAAAAATTGGTGCCTTTTTGGGAATAAAATCCAAAACGCCTGAGCAAAATTGGCTTTCAACTCTTGACTTGAATAATTTACTTTATCTAGCTGGATTTGATACTTATCGCAATCATACTTCTCTCCTGTTCCCAATCTATCTTCCAATAATATCCTGGGTTTTCAATAATGTCCTTGCAAAATTTCCAATTATAAAACACTTGTGCCTTAACCATTTTTCTTTTGCAACAAAAGCAGCATTGCACCAAGAAGATGAGCAAAAGTATTCGGTCACCGTTGTGGTTCCTGCCAGGAATGAAAGTGGTCATATTGAAGATGCGATTTTACGTACACCCGCTATGGGGTCCCATACCGAACTGATTTTTGTGGAAGGAAATTCGACGGATGACACCTGGGAGGTTATTCAACAAATGCATGAGCAGTATAAGGACAAAAGGGATATTAAAATCACTCAACAGAGCGGAAAAGGCAAGGCCGATGCCGTCCGGAAAGGATACGACATGGCTTCAGGAGATATTTTGATGA
>JAHEJC010000544.1 GCA_024639065.1 Lewinellaceae bacterium
ATCCTGAATTTCCTCAGCGCTGACAGCGCTTGATGGAATTATGTGAATGCATATTCAGAATTTTTAACGGAGTTGACGGTATTTGAAAATAAGAGAGCGCTGTCAGCGCTTTGCATTACTGTGGTCATTTCGTCCCAAGGGGTCAAGACCCCTTGAAAGAAAGTAGCTTGCTTATAAGCCTGTTGGCGGGTGGATTTTTATTTTTGAAACTTTCGAACGCTTTGATCTTGGACGGTGCTAGCTAATTTTATTTATCTTTCTATCATGGAAGAAATGAACAGGGAACCTGAAAAGGTTGAACAAGGATCTGAATCACTGGATCCACTAGATTGGGAATCCATGAAATCACTCCTGCATATAATGGTGGATGATGCAATCGACTATGTTGCCAATGTGCGTGATCGTAAAATTTGGCAAGAAATGCCAGATCATGTGCAAGCGTATTTTGACACTACGCTACCAGAAAGGCCATCCGATATTACTCAGGTTTACCGAGAATTAAAAGAGAAAATATTGCCTTATCCCATGGGCAATATTCATCCCCGATTTTGGGCATGGTATATGGGCAGTGGCACGATTACGGGTGCAATAGGCGATTTTTGGGCTTCCATCATGAATCCTAATCTGGGCGGTGGTAATCATGCTCCCCACAAGGTTGAAGAGCAGATTATCAGTTGGATGATAGATATGATTCAGTTTCCAAAATCTGCCAGTGGGTTATTAGTAAGTGGAGGATCGATGGCTAATTTCACTGGATTGCTAGTAGCCAGAAATGCCAAAGCCGGATACGATGTAAGAACAGAAGGGTTGAAAGACAATGTTGCAAACAGAATGAGGGTGTATTCCTCGACGGAAGTTCATAGTAGTAACCAAAAGGCGCTGGAAATTATGGGGCTGGGTGCCAAGAGCCTTTGTAAAATTCCCGTTCTGGATGATTATACGATTGATGTGACTCGACTCCAAGAACAAATCTGTAAGGATAAAGTAGCAGGATTATTACCTTTTTGTATCATTGGAACGGCTGGAACGATTAACACCGGTGCCATTGATGATTTGAATGCATTAGCTGATATTTGTGAACGTGAAGACCTATGGTTGCACGTCGATGGAGCCATTGGTGCAGTAGCCGTCTTATCAGATCGAGTGAAGAGACCATTGCGGGGTATGGAAAAAGCAGATTCTGTAGCCTTGGATCTGCACAAATGGATGCATATGCCTTTTGAAGCAGGGTGTATAATTGTCAAACACCAGGATGCCCATAAAAATACTTTTTCACTCATTCCAGAATACTTGGCTAAGAACACCAGAGGAGTTGCTTCAGGTGAAAATTGGTTCAGTGAATACGGACTTCAACTTTCTCGAAGATTTAGAGCATTGAAAGTATGGATGTCTTTGAAAGAGCATGGCACGATCCGGTTTGGTGATATGATTTCTAAAAATATTGACCAGGCACAGTATTTGGGAAGACTTATCCGGGCTAATGCCAAACTTGAGTTGCTGGCTCCTATCGGGTTGGATATTGTCTGTTTCCGTTACAATCCGGGCAAGTTGAAAGATGAATTACTCAATGATCTCAATAAGGAAATTAAACTCCAATTGGAGGAAGAGGCCATTGCGGTACCGGGATACACCACTTTAGGAGATGTATACTGCATAAGAATAGCGATTGCAAACCATCGGACCACTTTGCAGGATTTGAATGAATTGATATTTCATGTGGTAAGGCTTGGTGACAATTTGATACGAGCGCAAGCTTAACACCTATTTCGTAGGGTTTGTTGGAGTAAATCTCATTTTAAGGTGCTGTTTTTAGTTTAATTTGATCAATTAAATGCACTTGTTAGGCAAAATGGTATTTTAATAAATTCTAAAAATGAGCTCTAGCGCATCAAAATTGAACCAAGCATTGCTCATCATTCCATAAAAATTGACAATGACCAATCTTCATTATTAATCCTTCTTCATTAATTTCATCTTCCTTTTTTGGAGTGGATTTATTGTTTGCCAATAAAAAATGGCCAATTAACTGATAATTCTCGTTTTAAGCTTGATAAATATTACAATGCATTGCACCATAATCATGATGTATTCAAAAACAAAATCAGGATAACCGAAGAAATCCAGACTCGGGGTTAGCCATCTGTTCATCTATTCAGGTATTGACAATTATTTGCATCTTCATTAAAATGGCTGATCTTTATTTAGCTAACTTTTGGCATTCTGGATAATTATTAATTGTTCATTATTAATTCTTTATTAATTAACTACCTTTGCGCGCTCTTAAAAATAAGGAATTATGCAACCTATCAGAAATATTGCCATTATTGCACACGTAGACCATGGGAAGACAACCTTGGTCGATAAGATGTTACACGCTGGAAAGTTATTTCAAGATCATGAAAAGCCAGGTGAACTCATCATGGACAGTAATGATCAAGAAAAAGAGCGAGGAATAACTATCTTGGCCAAGAATGCATCCATGGTTTATAAAGGCGTAAAGATCAATGTTATTGACACGCCTGGACACAGTGATTTTGGAGGGGAAGTAGAACGTGTTTTAAATATGGCAGATGGGGTGCTATTATTGGTGGACGCTTTTGAAGGTCCTATGCCTCAAACTCGATTTGTTCTTTCTAAAGCCATTGAATTAGGTCTCAAGCCGATCGTGGTGATCAACAAAGTAGACAAAGAGAATTGTCATCCGGAGATAGTACAGGAGGCTGTGTTTGATTTGATGTTCCACCTCGATGCAACTGAAGAACAGCTCGATTTTCATACCTATTATGGATCCGCAAAATATGGCTGGATGTCAGAAGATTGGAATGCACCTACTGATAACATTGATGCGCTATTGGATGGGATCATTGAGCATATCCCTGCTCCGAAGATCGGGCAGGGGAATACCCAGTTGCAGATCACATCCATGGATTATTCTTCTTACCTGGGACGGATCGCGATTGGTCGGTTGTTTAGGGGAAGTTTGCAGAGTGGGCAGCAGTTTGCTTTGATAAAAAGGAATGGGGATTTAGTGAAAAGCAGAATTAAAGAACTGTATACCTTTGAAGGATTGGGAAGGAAAAAGGTTACTGATATCCAAGCAGGTGATATATGTGCGCTAGTAGGGATTGAAGGTTTTGAAATCGGAGATACTGTGGCTGATCTTGAAAATCCGGAAGCGATGCCAACGATCAAGATTGAAGAGCCTACGATGAGTATGCTGTTTACGATTAACGATTCGCCATTTTTTGGAAAAGAAGGAAAGTATGTGACTTCCCGACATATAAAAGATCGTTTGGAAAAAGAATTGGAAAAGAATTTGGCCATGCGTCTGGAAGAGACCGAAAGTGCTGATTCATTTAACGTATTCGGTAGAGGTGTTATGCATTTGTCAGTACTGATAGAATCTATGCGTCGGGAAGGATTTGAGTTTCAGGTAGGACAACCTCAAGTTATTATCAAACAGATTGATGGTCAAAAATGCGAACCATTTGAGGAACTTACCATTGATCTTCCGGAGAAATTATCTGGGAAAGCGATCGAGGCGGTCACTTTACGCAAAGGAACTATGCTTTCCATGGAACCAAAAGGAGATC